>CAZDVP010000114.1:0-5829 GCA_964508865.1 uncultured Bacteroides sp.
CTTCATAGAACATGAACATGGTGAACAGGTCGATGGAGATGAAGAAGCCGAACACACCGATGCTCAGCAGAATGAGCCAGAGAAAGAATTCTTTGGGCAGCGGATTGATTTTCCACGAAGCGATGGAGCCGGTCAGCAGGATGATGCTCGACAGCAGGAGCATTGCAATCGAAATGCCGTCGACGCCAACGCTCAGCTGAATATTCAGGGCCGAGAACCACATCCAGTTGTCGGTATAGAGCATCGGAGCGTCAGCACCGGCTGCGCGGAGGCCCAGATAGTCAATCAGGAGCCAGACGCTCAGGCCCAGCAGGCCCAGAGAACCGGTCACGGCCACCGTGCGGATTTGCGCCATATTGCGCGAGAGGTAGATTCCCAGCAGCATAACAACCGGGATAACTACGAAATATATCAAAGGATTGGTGAACATAGCTTTTTATGTTTCAGTGTGAATGCCGATTGAAATGAGATTAGAGAACTACGCAAACCGCCGTTATGGTTCCGAGCAGCAGCGCGCCGAACAGATAAACATAAACGTAGGCCTGAACGGAACCGCTCTGCAGCGGACGGATAGTGATGCTCAGGCGCTGTGCCAGCCATGCCAGGCCGTTCATGGTGCCGTCGATAACGTGGCGGTCAAACCAGGCAATGGGGCGGCAGATGCCGTTGAAAATAATCTTGTGGGTAACGAACAGGTAGAGCTCATCCCAGTAGAAACGATGGTGGGCGGCAGTCCAGAGGCCACAGGAGGCTTTGGCGAACTTTTCGGGCAGGTCGTTCTTTTTCAGATACATGCGGGTTGCCAGGGCGATGCCGGCCAGCGCAATGATGATTGAGGGAGTTGCAACGCCGAGCCAGTCGATATGAATGGTGTAGGGTTCGCCGTTCCAGGTAACGAAGTGGCCGAAGGGAATGAAGCCGGCAACGCAGCTGACTGCAGCGAGGAACACCAGCGGAACTGCCATGGGCCAGGGAGCGTCGTGGGGTTTGTGGTGACCGTAGTCGGGTTCGTCCCACCAGAAAATCAGGTAGTAGAGACGGAACATATAGAAAGCGGTCAAACCGGCAACGAAGCTCATCCAGACGCCCCAGAGCGGGCTGTTCATATAGCAGGCGCTCAGAATTTCGTCTTTGGAGAAGAAGCCCGAGAAGGGAGGAATACCTGCAATGGCCAGACAGCCGATCAGGAAGGTGATGTGGGTAATGGGCATATACTTGCGCAGGCCGCCCATTGCGGTGTAGTCGTTGGAGTGAACGGCATGAATCAGGGCGCCGGCGCCGAGGAAGAGCAGGGCCTTGAACATTGCGTGGGTGAACAGGTGGAACATCGAGGCCATGTAGCCGAGACCTTCGTGGAATTCGGGGCGGGCAACGCCGAGCGAAACCATCATGAAGGCAATCTGCGAAATGGTCGAGAAGGCCAGCACGCGTTTGATGTCGATCTGAGTGCAGGCAACCACTGCTGCATAGAGCGCGGTGATTGCGCCGACAACAGTTATGAACTGCAGGGCGGCTTCCTCCATCAGGTAGAGCGGGAAGAGGCGGGCAACCAGATAAACACCGGCAACAACCATGGTTGCGGCATGGATGAGGGCCGAAACGGGGGTCGGACCTTCCATTGCGTCGGGCAGCCAGATGTGGAGCGGAAGCATGGCCGACTTACCCATACCGCCCATGAATATGAGCACCAGGGCCCAGGTCAGCAGCGAGCAGCCCATAAAGGTTGCACCCTGGAACTGAGCGAGGACTCCGAAAGCGGAGTCGGTCGAAACGGCCCAGCTCGCGCCCTCCTGAATCGAGGTGAAGTCGGTGAAGTTAAAGGTTCCGGTGTAGTAGCTCAGAATCAGAATGCCGAGCAGGAAGCCCAGGTCGGCGAAGCGGGTAACGATGAATGCTTTTTTGGAGGCGCTCACTGCCGAGGGGCGGGTGTAGTAGAAACCGATGAGCAGATAGGATGAAGCGCCAACGAGTTCCCAGAAAATATACATCTGGAAAATGTTGGTTGCAACGACCAGGCCGAGCATCGAGAAGCTGAACAGCTGCAGGAAGGCATAGTAGCGCTGGAAGCCCTTTTCGCCCTCCATATAGCCGAGCGAATAGAGGTGGACGCAGAAGCTGATGGTTGTGATTACAACGAGCAGCAGCGCCGAAATCGGGTCGAGCAGAAAGCCCAGGCGGATAACCAGACTCTGGGTGAACGCCAGCCAGTCTTGGTTAAACACGATGAACTGCAGGCGGTCGCCGCCCTCGGTGATGAAGTCGGGCTGGCCGCTGAAAAAGTAGGTGAAAGCGGTTATGTAGGCCAGCACCATGGTGGTTCCCATGGAGAGCACGCCATACCAGCCGGCTGCCTTATGGCTCATTTTCGGGCCTAAGAGGCCGAGCACCAGGAATCCCAGCAGGGGGAGACACAGAATCAAAAGGGGAATGATCGGGTTCATGGTCGGTTAGCCTTTGAGTTTATTTGCGTCGCGCACGTCAACTGTTTTGTTTGCGCGATAGAGGTTAATGATAATGGCGATGGCCAGAGCGGTTTCGGCGGCGGCGATTGCGATGGCAAACAGGGTGAAGAACATACCCTCCGTCGACTCCGGATAGAGATAGCGGTTAATAACGGTGAAGTTAATGTCGACCGCGTTAAGCATAAGCTCCAGCGAAATGAGCATGGCAATCATGTTCTTGCGGGTCAGAAAACCATAAACGCCGCAGCAGAACATAACCAGGCTCGGGAGCAGATAATATAGCACGTTGATTTCCATAATCTAACTGAGTTGTTAAGGCGTTTAGCGTTTGCGGGCAACGGCTACACCGCCGATTATGCAGGCCAGGAGCAGAACCGAAATGGCTTCGAACGGCAGCAGATAGCCGTTGTTGGAAATCATTTCCAGGCCGAGTTTTTTCATTGTGAGGAACTCCATTTCGGGTTTGGCGCCCATCAGCTCGCAGCAGCGGCTGATCAGAGCCCAGCCCGACACGCAGGCAACGGCCACAGCGGCCACGATGCCCCACCCTTTGCGGCGGCTTTCGAGCTTTTCGGAGTTCTTGCCCGGCTGCGAGGTCAGCAGAATGGCAAACACGAACAATACGACTATGCCGCCGGCATAGACGGCAATCTGAACGGCCCCGAGGAATTCATAGTCCATCATAAAGTAGATGATGGCGGCGCCAAACAGGGTGAACAGCAGGTAGGTTGCTGAGCGCAGGATTTTGCGGGTGGTAACCGTCAGAATCGAGCAGATAATAATGGCCAGGGCCACGATGGTATATAATATTTCCATAGCGCTTGGGTTATTTTGCGGGTTCGGTGGGCGCAGCCGGAGCAGCCGGAGCGGCAGGTGCAGCCGGAGCGGCGGGTGTGGCGGCCGTCAGGTCGGGTTCGGGCAGATAATTGAGCTTCTTGACGAGCAGGCTGCGGGTGAACACCGCCTGTTCGAAATCATTGCTGAACTCAATGGCCGAGGTCGGGCAGTTGGTCACACACAGTTCGCAGAACGTGCATGAGCCCAGGTCGTAGAGCCAGTTAACGAGTTGTTTTTTCTTCTTGCCGTCGGGCAGATCAACCATTTTGCTTTCAATGGTGATGGTGCCGTTGGGGCAGGAGCGCTGACACATGCCGCAGCTGATGCACTTATGATGACCTTCGTCGTCATATTTGAGCGTCAGGATTGCGCGGAAGCGGTCGGCGGCCGGATGGTCAAGTCGGTTGTCGGGATATTGTTCCGTGATCTTTTTGGTCAGGAACTCTTTGCCGGTAACCTGCATGCCCTGAACCAGAGATGAGAGGCCGGCGGCAAAGCCCTTGAAGTAATCTTTTACGCTACCCATAAAGAATGGAGAATATTGATTGGTTTTAATATTTTTAAATTTTTCACTTTACCTGGCCGCCGAGAATGTCGAGCAGTTCGGCGGTGATTGACTGTTGTCGGAGTTTGTTATACTCCAGTCGCAATTGCTCGAGGAGTTTGGAGGCGTTGTCGTTGGCGCTCTGCATGGCCATCACGCGGGCGGCCTGCTCCGAAGCGCGGTTTTCGCAAAAAACTTCCTGAACGGTCGATAGCAACATCAGCGGCAGCGCCGTGCGGAAAATCGTTTGCGCGTCGGGCTCGAGAATATAGAGCCCGGGAGCCTGAGCCCGGTCGCCCTGCTCGGTGTTCGGGGCAACGGGCAGCAGCTGCTCGGCAACTAAGTTTTGCTTGCCGGCCGAAACGAAGTGCATGTAAACAACGTCGACCCGGTCGGTTTCGCCACGCTCGAACGCCGTGCGCACTGCGGTTGTGAAGCCCTTGACGGCCTCGGCGTCAGCCTTGGAGTTAACGCCGTCGGGCGCGGGCTGCACCTTGATGCCGTTGCCGATAAGGGCCTGGCAGGCGCGCTGCAACTTCTGGCCGATCGGAATAACCGTTATCTCAACCTCGGCGCCATAGAGTTCGCGCATTGAGTTGAGGTGCTGGAGCAGTTGCTTGAAAATATTGACGTTATAGGCACCGCAAAGGCCGTCGTCGCTACCCCAGGCCAGGACTGTTGCGTTCCTGACGGGGCGCTCGGCGGTCAGCGGCGACGAGAACTCCGCGTCAGCGCCGAGAAGATTGCCGATAATGCTCTCCAGCTGGGTGCGGAAGGGGAGCAAGCGCTTGATTTCGCGCGTGGCCTTGCTCATTTTGGCCGACGAAATCATTTTCATCGCTCCGGTGATTTTTTCGGAGGATGAAACCGAGCCTATTCGCCCTTTGAGGTCGCGGAGGGTTGCCATTTCTTAGTTAGTTCTTATATTGTGCGGCAGTTTCGAGTGCCACTTTAGTCAGGGTTTCAGTAACTTCATCGGTGAGCTGGCCGGCCTTGATGGCGTCGAGCACGTCGGCCTGATGCGAGGCGCGCAGGGTCATCAGCAGGCGCTGCTGGAATTCGCCGACCTTGTCCATCGGAACGTTTTCGAGCAGACCCTTTGTGCCGCAGAAAATAACTGCCACCTGCTCTTCAACGGGCCAGGGCTGATATTGCGGCTGAATGAGCAGACGCTCGTTCTTGCGGCCCTTGTCGATAACGCGTGCGGTCACCGCGTCCATGTCGCCGCCGAACTTGGTAAACGATTCCAGTTCGCGGAACTGTGCCTGGTCGATTTTCAGAGTGCCGGCAACTTTTTTCATCGATTTGATCTGGGCGTTACCGCCTACACGGCTAACCGAAATACCAACGTTGATTGCCGGACGGATACCGCGGTTAAACAGCGCGGTTTCAAGGAAAATCTGACCGTCGGTAATGGAGATTACGTTGGTCGGAATGTAGGCCGAAACGTCGCCCGCCTGGGTTTCGATAATGGGGAGCGCGGTGAGCGAGCCGCCACCCTTTACCAGCGGCTTCAGGGCCTCGGGCAGGTCGTTCATCTTGGCTGCAACCTCCTGCGAGTCGATAATGCGGGCAGCACGCTCGAGCAGACGCGAGTGGAGGTAGAAAATATCGCCGGGATAAGCCTCGCGGCCCGAAGGACGCTTGAGGATAAGCGAGATTTCGCGGTAGCTGACGGCCTGTTTCGACAGGTCATCGTAAACGATGAGGGCGTCGCGGCCGGTGTCGCGGAAGTATTCGCCGATAGCCACGCCGGCAAACGGCGAGTAATAGCGCATGGCGGCTGAGTCGGAAGCCGAAGCGGCAACAACAACTGTGTAGTCCATGGCGCCGTTCTTGCGCAGGGTTTCAACCGTGGCGGCGATGCTCGAAGCCTTCTGGCCGATGGCAACGTAGATGCAATAAACCGGCTTGCCGGCCTTGTAGTTGTCGCGCTGGTTGATAATGGTGTCGATAGCAATGGCGGTCTTGCCGATCTGGCGGTCG
>CAZDVP010000115.1:0-5794 GCA_964508865.1 uncultured Bacteroides sp.
AAAGGCAACTACTGCAACCTGGCAATGATTGCCCACGGCCCCAACGAGTTCTTCATGGACTTCATCACCGTGGCTCCCAACATGAACCCGGCGCGAGTTCAGACCCGCGTTATCATGACCCCCGAAAACGCCAAGCAGCTGCTCAACGCCCTGGCCGAAAACGTTCAGCGCTATGAAAAGACCTTTGGCGAAATCAAACCCCGCCAGCCCAAGCAGCAGCCCGGCAACGGCGGCATACCCAACCCCTTCATGGGCGCATAAAAGGCTATGAAAGAGCATAACCTAACCATTTATAACTCGCTTTCGAGGCGCAAGGAAAAGTTCGTGCCGCTCCACCCGGAAATGGTGGGCATGTATGTTTGCGGCCCGACGGTTTACGGCGACGGCCACCTGGGCCACGCCCGCCCGGCCATTACGTTCGACATTCTGTTTCGCTACCTGCGCCACTTAGGCTATAAGGTGCGCTATGTGCGCAACATAACCGACGTTGGCCACCTGGTCAACGACGCCGACGACGGCGAGGACAAAATCGCCGTCAAGGCCCGCCTGGAGCAGCTGGAGCCCATGGAGGTTGTTCAGCACTATCTGAACCGCTACCACAAGGCAATGGAGCGCCTCAACGTTTTGCCGCCGAGCATTGAACCGCATGCCAGCGGCCACATAGTCGAGCAGATCGGCTACGTTCAGGCCCTGCTCGACGCCGGCTATGCCTACGAAAGCGAAGGCTCGGTCTATTTCGACGTTGAGAAATATAACAGCAAGTTCCCCTACGGCAAGCTCTCGGGCCGCAACGTTGAGGAACTGCTGAGCAACACCCGCTCGCTCGACGGCCAGAGCGAAAAGCGCAATCCCGCCGACTTTGCCCTCTGGAAAAAAGCCGCGCCGGAACACATCATGCACTGGCCCTCGCCCTGGAGCGAAGGTTTTCCGGGCTGGCACCTGGAGTGCTCGGTGATGGGCGAGAAATATCTGGGCGAAACATTCGACATTCATGGCGGCGGCATGGACCTGATGTTCCCCCACCACGAGTGTGAAATCGCGCAGAGCGTGGCCCACAACGGCCACGACGCCGTTCGCTACTGGATGCACAACAACATGATCACCATCGACGGCAAGAAAATGGGCAAGAGCTACGGCAACTTCATTACTCTCGACGAGTTCTTCGAGGGCACCCACCCGCTGCTGGAGCGCCCCTATTCGCCCATGACCATTCGCTTTTTCATTCTGATGGCGCAGTATCGTTCAACCCTCGACTTCGGCAACGAAGCGCTCCAGGCCGCCGAAAAGGCCTATCAGCGCATGGCCGACGGCTACCGCCGCCTGCAGGAGCTGAAGCCCTCGGCCGAGAGCACCATTGCGGACCTCAACGAGCTGGAGGCCAAAATGTATGAAGCGATGGACGACGACCTGAACACGCCCATTGTTATCGGCCACCTGTTTGACCTCTGCCGCATAGTCAACCAGGTCAACGACGGCACCGCCCAGGCCACCGAGGCCGACCTGACCAAGATGAAGGAACTGTTCCAGACGTTTATGGTCGACATTCTGGGCATTCTGCCCCCCGAATCGGCCGCCGGAACGGCCAACCTCAAGCCCTATGAGCAGGCGGTTGACCTTTTGCTTCAAATCCGCGCCGAATCCAAAGCCAAGAAGGATTGGGCCACCAGCGACCTGATTCGCAACAGCCTCACTGCCATTGGTTTCGACGTTAAGGATACCAAGGACGGCGTTGAATGGAAACTGAAATAAGCCAAGTTCTGCACCCTTGACCGTAGGCGAATTTGCAGAATCGATAGTGCGGGAGCTGCCATATGTGCCCACCGACCAGCAGGTGCAGTGCATGGCAGCTCTGGCACGTTTTTGCCGCAGCGGCGCGCCGGCCGAGAGCGTTTTTATGCTCTGCGGCTATGCCGGCACCGGCAAAACCACCCTGGTTTCGGCGCTGGTCAGGGCGCTCCACTCCGCCGGAGTGGCCTCGGTTCTGCTGGCGCCCACAGGCCGCGCCGCCAAGGTGTTTGCCTCCTACTCCGGTTTTCCGGCCTACACGATTCACCGCAAAATCTACCGCCCGCCGCGCCAGGGGCAGCCGTTTCAGGCGGTGGTCGACAACACCCACCGGCGCACGGTTTTCATCGTCGACGAAGCCTCGATGATCGGCAGCGCCGACACCGCCGGCGCCGACCTGCTCAGCGACCTGATCCACTATGTCTACACCGGCGAGGCCTGCCGGCTGATTCTGCTGGGCGACACCGCGCAGCTCCCGCCGGTTGGATGCACCGAATCGCCTGCGCTCCAGCCCGAAACGTTGCGCTCCTATGGGCTAAAGGTGACCCGCGTGCAGCTGACCGACACCGTGCGCCAGGCTCGCTCGTCGGGCATCCTGTTCAACGCAACCAACCTGCGCCGCCAAATGCGCCTCGACCCGCTGCCGGTTCCGCAGCTGAGCTTCGGGTTCAGCGACGTTATGAGCCTCGACGGCGCCGAAATGCCCGACCTGCTCAGCGACCTCTATGGGCTCGACGGCATCGACGAAACCATTATAGTTACGCGCGCGAACTGGCGCGCAACGCAGTTCAATCTGGCAATCCGCGCAACCATTCTGGGGCGCGAGGAGGAACTCACGCGCGACGAGCTGCTGCTCGTTGCCAAAAACAACTACCACTGGAGCGCGCGGGTCGACGGCCTCGACTTCATTGCCAACGGCGACACGGCGCGGGTTGTGCGCATCTACGGCATGGAAGATAAATATGGCTTCCGGTTTGCCGACGTCAGGCTCGCATTTCCCTACCGCTCGGTTGAAATCGACTGCAAGATAGTTCTGGAGTGTCTGACCTCAAACTCGCCCGCGCTGACCGCCGAGGACCAGCAGCGCCTTTTCGACGCGGTCTATAACGACCCCGAACTATTCAGCGAATACACCCCCCACTCCACCCGCCTGCGGGCCATGCGCACCAACCCCTATTTCCAGGCCCTGCAGGTGAAATATGCCTATGCCGTTACCTGCCATAAAGCTCAGGGCGGCCAATGGGTCAACGTTATAGCCGACCTGGCGGGCGTGGCGGCCGACGCCATGCAGAGCCTGGAATATTACCGCTGGCTCTACACGGCGACCACCCGCGCAACCACACGCCTGTTCTACTTGCAATAGAACCCGCGGAAGGAGCTGACTGTCATTTCAACATCGAGCAGCGAAGCGGTTTCGCGCGCCGAGTGCATGGCCCAGAGCGCAATGCCCATGTCAACGCCATCGATGTCGAGCGTCGAAGTCAGAATGTTGCCCAAAGTTGAGCCGCCGGGCGAGTCGGAATGGTTCACGAACTCCTGGACCGGCACTCCGGCGTTGCGGCAAATAACCTTATAGCGCGCGGCCGAAAGGGCATCGGTCATATACTTGCAGTTGGCATTGACCTTGATAACCGGGCCGCCGCCGAGGCGCGGCAGGTTCACCGGATCCATTTTTTCGAGATAGTTCGGATGAGCGCCGTGGGCGCAGTCGGCCGAAATGAAAAACGAAGCCGCCAGCGAAGCTAAAAACTCCTGCTCCGAGGCGTTGAACGCGCTGATCGACAGTCGACGCAGCAAATTGCGCAACACCGGCGAATGCGCGCCCTGGCGCGTTCCGGAGCCGGTTTCTTCGTTGTCGAACAGCGCAAGCACGCGCGTTGCGGCGGCAGGCCTGTCGGCATCGGCCAATAGCGCCTCGAGTCCACACCAGGCCATGGCCAGGTCGTCGAGCCGCCCGCAGTTAACCCACGTTGAATCAGCGCCGACGGCCATAGGCTCCTGAAGGTCAAACAAAGTGATGTCGAAATCGAGAATTTCGTCGGCACTGACTCCGATATGGTCGGCCAGCAGTCGGCGAACCGCACCGGCGCCGCCCAAGGTTTTGCTGACGTAGCCTAAAACCGGCAGCATGTCCTTCTGGGCCGACAGGGCCACGCCCTGATTCACCTGGCGGTTGAAGTGAATGGCCAGGCGCGGAATAATCAGCCGCGGCTCATCGAGGCGAACAATGCGGGTCGACAAATCGGAGAGCACAACGCGGCCGCTCATTCCCAGCGGGCGGTCGAACCACGACGCCCAGATTGCGCCGCCATAGACCTCGGTGTTGAGCTTGACCATCAAATCCGACTCCGAGCTGCACTGGCCAACAACCATTTCCGGATTCGGCTTCAGCCGGAACGACGGCGAATCGGTGTGGGCCGCAACGATTGAATAGCGCTGCTCCGACCCGACGATAAACGCAAAAATCGCCGAATCGTTCTTTACGACATAGAACTTCGAGCCCTCGGCCAGCCGCCAGTCGGGGTCGGTTTCATACAGGCGGGAGAACCCGGCGGCATCCAAAATATCGGCAACGGCCTCTACGGCAGTGAAATTGCTCACCGCACGGCCCATAAAATCAAAAAATCGGTCTTTCATATGGTTCAATGAATTAGTTTGGAGGCAAAGTTACGCAAAATTTCCGAAAAAAATTAGACCCGGCGCGGACTCACGTCCGTACCCGGGTCTCTCTACTACTTTTTGTGTGAAAATGAATTGTGAAAGTGATTGTGGTTGGTTTCTTAGTCGACGAGGGCTACTCTGACTTCGCCGTTGCGCTTGTTGACGAACACCACCGATGCGGGGAGCACGATAGCCCAGTGCGAACCGAGGTTTTCAGCGCCAGCGATGCGCTCGATTTCAATGGCCTTGAGGGGGCCCTGGCCGTTGGTCAGAGTGATTTTGTCGCCGTCGAAATCCATGTGGTCGCTGTCGAAAGCGAACATCATCAGGTCGTGGAGGTTGCGCTGAGTGCAAACATCGGCATCGGCGGCGAGGGTGTTATACTTGGTGTGGATATCTTTGATGTTATCGAGAGTAATCATATTCGTTAAAGTTTTAAAGGGTTTTATCGTTTGTTCGAAAGCTAAACAAGAGTTGTTGCGCAATGGTTGGCGTTGTAACTGCTTTGTAACCCTCTTTTAACCTCCGTGAAATTTTTTAACCCAAACCACACCTTATAATAGCATGATTTGGGAAAAAGTGCTAACTTTGCAGTCAGAAAACCGCAAAATTGCATGAAGATAACCAAAAATAAAGTAATCGGGTTTGTTTGGCAACACATTCTGCTGCTTGCATCAATGTTTCTAATGACCTTCGGAGTGGCCTTATGCGTCAGGTCAAATCTCGGCAGCGGAGTGATTTCTTCGATACCCATGGCATTCTCTCTTGCCGGCGAAGCCGGATTGGCTCCCGGCTGGACCATTGGGGGCTACACCAACGTTATGAACATAATTCTGGTCATGGCCCAGATTCTCGTGCTCCGGAAAAGATTTGAACCTATTCAGCTGTTTCAGCTTGTTGTCGGATTTATTTTCGGGGCATTTCTCGACATCAATATGTGGATAACCTCATATTTTTCCAGCTACGAACCGCTTTATGCTCAGATAATAGCGCAATTGGGCGGCGCGACAGTGCTCGGACTGGGCGTGGCGCTTGAAATCAGATGCGGCTCCGTAACTATGCCAGGCGAGGGCATTCAGGTAGCTATTTCGAGAGTTACCGGCAAACCGTTTCCAATCGTCAAGATAATCGTCGACACCACTCTGGTTATCCTGGCAGTCATTTCGGGCTACTGCTTCTTCGGAACCTGGCCCTGGACGGTTGTTGGCTGCGGCACACTCTTTGCCATGTTCTACGTAGGTTATGTTGTGAAGCTCATCAACCCTCACCTGGGCTGGTTTGACCGGCTCCTCGACTACCGCCCCGGCTTCCGCCGCTACCTCTTCGGCCTCGCCCGCTTCATCTATCC
>CAZDVP010000116.1:0-5778 GCA_964508865.1 uncultured Bacteroides sp.
TTGCTCTGCATGCTTACTGACCTTTTCTACACGCTGTCAAAACCGGTCAGCCCCGTGTTTTTTGGGCTGCAAAGATAGCTCTTTGGCAGCCCGAAAGCAAATGTTTTAACAATTTTAACTTTTTTGTTGTTTTAGCGAGGACCGCCGGGACCACCGGGGCCACCGCCGGGAGGCGGTCCGGGTCGGCCGCCGGGGCCGCCGAAGCCGCGGGTGAATTCGTCGTCGGTGCGGGCGGGGTTTTTGCCGCCGGCAAAGGTTGAGAATTTGTAGGTGAAGGTGAGCATTACGTAGCGGCCGAGCACGAGGTTCTGGACGTCGGCAATGGTCTGGGCGGATTCGTTGCGGGTTATGCTTTTAACTTGGTTGAGCAGGTCGCGGCCTTCGAGGGCTATGGTGGCGTTTTTGCCGCGCAGGAACATGTAGCTCATCGAGGCGTTGAGCATCCATTGCTGAGGGTCGTAGCCGGCTGAGTAGCCTGTGGAGTTGGAGTAGGTTAGGTCGGCGGCGAGTACCATGCCGAAGGGGGTGTAGTAGGTGCCGTTGAATGAGGCTCCGTAGGTGTGGATGGTGGAGTTGGTGTTGAGTTGGTTGGTGTTGGTGTTGAGGGTCATGTTGTAGCGCGGACGCAGTTCGAGTTCGAGGTTGTCGGGGCGGAAGGCTATTGCGAAGCTTTCGCCTACCTCGGTTCGGTTGGAGCGCGAGGCTATGCCGTCGGTGAAGCCGGCGGTCTGGCGGTAGTTGAAGTGGAGGTTGTTGTTGAAGGTCCAGGCTTTGTTGCTGAAGGGGCGGGAGTAGAGGGTAAAGGCGCCGAAGTTCCAGTTGCCGTTAACGTTGAGGTATTCGACTGTGCGGGCGCCGGTCTGGCGGTTGGTCGTAACGTTGGTGGCGATGGCGTTCTGGGTCATCCCGGCAAAGGCCATGGCCATGATTGACTGTTGGTTGTCGGGGTTGAAGGTCTGGAAGCGCATGCGCAGGTTATGGCTGAACGAGGGGTTGAGGTCGGGGTTACCGATAATGATGTTCATCGGGTTGGAGTAGTCGGGTACGGGTTGCAGCTGGGTCATTGAGGGCTGCGAGGAGCGGCCGTTGTAGAAGGCGTTGAGCGTTGTTTGTTTGTTGAATTTGTAGCGGAAACGCAGGAACGGGGCGTAGTTCCAGACCCAGCGGGTGGGTATGGTTTTGTCGGGGTTGGTGAGGTTGATTGAGCGGCTCATCTGGGGGTTGAACGATATGCCCACGTTGAGGTTGAGTTTGGCGGTTACTTTGCGGTAGCCAACGCGCAGTTGCTGGTTGAAGTAGGAGTTGCGGAATGAGTTGCTCAGGTTGGGGTCGTAGGTGAGGTCGCCGAGTCCGGCCCAGCGGTCAATGAATTGCCACATGCCCCAGTCGAGGGTGCGCCAGTCGGCGGGAACTTTGTCTTTTTCGGCAATAGGGTCGTTGCTGACGTTTTTGTCGGCGTTGTTCCATTTATAGTTCATGGAGTAGGCCACTTCGAGGAAGTTGCCGCGCTTAACGTTGCCCAGCGGTTCGGTCCAGCTCAGGCGGGCGTTGACGCCGTTGTTCCAGGTGTGGTTGTGGATTTCCTGATAGTCTTCGTAGAGCGAATCGTTCATGAGCCAGTAGGCGTTGCGGCTCCAGCTTTTTTCGTCTTCGTGGGTGTTGGAGAAGCTGTATTCGCCCGAAATGGAGAATGAGCGACCGGGGTGGGAGGCGACTTTGTGGTTATAGATCAGGCGGCCGTTGAAGTTATAGCTTTTGCCTTCGGAGTCGTTGACCGTTCGCGAGTTGGTTGTCGGGTCGGAAATGATTCTGCGATAGTTAACCGAGGTTGCCTCGCTGTTGCTATGGTTGAAGTTGAGCGAGAAGTTGGGCCGGAAGTCGAGGGTGTTGAACGAGTCGGCTTCCCATTTCAGACGCAGGTTGGCGTTGATGTTGTGGCCGCGGTCGCGCGAGTCGTTTTCTTTGTCGTCGAAGGTATGTTCGCCGTCGTTGAAAATGTTTTCGGTGTGAGAGCGCTGCCAGTTGTGGCGGTCGTTGTGGGAGTACATGATGTTGCCGCCATAACGCAGTTTGGTGGTGCCCATGTTGAAGTTCAGACCGAGGCTCTGGGTGGTGTTGATGCCGTTGGTTCCTCCGAAGCGGCGGAAGCGCTGGCCGTTGCCGTCGGTGAAGCCTTCGTCGTTAACGTTGTTGGCGTTGCCGAGAATGGTTATGGAGTTTTTGCCGAACATGCCGTTGACGATAAACGAGCCTTTATATTTATTGGGGTCGATGGTGCCGTTGCCGTCGATGCCGAGGCCATAGCCGCCGGCAACTGTGCCATACCAGCCGTTTTTCTTGCCTTCTTTAATGGTGAGGTTAATAACGGTTTCGTCTTCGCCGTCGTCAACGCCGGTCAGGCGTGCCAGGTCGCTCTTGCGGGTAATTACCTGGGCGGACTTGACCATGTCGACCGGAATGTTTTTCGAGGCCACTTTGGGGTCGTCGCTAAAGAATTCTTCGCCGTCGATAAGAATTTTTTTCACAGTTTCGCCCTGGGCTTTGATTGAGCCGTCGCTTTCGACTTCAACGCCGGGAAGGCGCTTGAGCAGGTCGCTGACAACTGCGTTGGGCGGGGTTGTGTAGCTCGAAGCATTGTATTCGATAGTGTCTTCCATCACCTTGACCGGAGTGGCGATGCCGATGGCAACGGCCTCCTTCAAAACGATAGATGATTCGGTCATGCGCAGGGTGTCGACGTTGACGGCCTTGGCGTTCCGGCCAACGCTCACCGGCGCTTCGGCGTTGTTGTAGCCCAGGTAAACGGCACGCACGATGTAGCGTCCGGCGCCGATGTCGGGCAGCGAGAATTTGCCGTTGGCGTCGGTTGCCGTGGCGGTCACGAAGGTTGAGTCGGCGTTGGCTTTAAGTAGTCGAACCGTTGCCTGGGGCAACGGTTCTCCGCTGAGGTCGGTAACTACGCCTCTAACAACTGCAGCCGAGGCTGTCAGAGCCCCGGCCAGCAGAATTACAATCACGTTGAGAATTCGTTGAAACATGCAATGAATAATAATAGTGCAGAATGGTTTTCTGCACTATTTGACTCCTTCGAGGCCCGAAGGTTTAATCCAACCCGAAAAAAATTAGCGGGGAAGGGTTTTGATAACGGCAGGAAGGTCGGCTGCGGCCTCCGAGGGCGTCATGTCGAGGCGGCGCAGGTCAATGGCGCGGGCGCCGGGAATGATTGCTGCCTTGATTTCGGCCAGGGTAGGGGGCGTTTTCATGGCTGCATATTCGGCATAGGTCCATTTGGTGAAGCGGGAGTTCTCGCTGATGCCGCGCTGGTCGAGTAGCCAGCCGTTGCCGAGGTCAATGGGTTCTTGGCCAACAACATCGCGCGGGCCGGGAAAACTGACAATGTCGCCGGTTTGAGGGTTGACGTTGACGGGCACATTGGCGGCAGTTGCGTTGCCGCTCATGCGGTAAACAACCGCCTTTGGCAGGGCGTTGACCACCTGGGAGTTTGCCGGCCGGATGGTTGCCATTTCAACCTGAGCGGGCTCAACGGCTTCTTTTTTGGATGAGCAGGCTGCCGCGCCTACACACATGAGAATGCCCATGAATGCTATGGTTTTGTTTTTCATTGATTTATGAAACTGTCATTTCGCCCGCAAGCGGGTAGATTAGATATTCTTTTACTTCTTCGGCCGAGAGTCCGACTCCGAAAAGGTACATCAGTTTGGTTATGGCGGCCTCTGAGGTGATGTCGTGGCCGGAAACAACGCCGACTTTTTCGAGCATGTTGGCGCCCACGTAGCGCTTGGAGTGCACGCCGCCGTTGACGCACTGGGTCACGTTGAGAATTACCAGACCGCGCTTGCAAGCGTCTTCAATCGCTTTGATGAACCAGGGCTGGGTCGGACCATTGCCGGCGCCGTAGGTTTTCAGAACTACGCCGCGGATTCCCGGGGTTGCCAGCAGGTGGGTCAGGGTAGCCTCGCCGATGCCGGGAAAGAGGTCGAGAAACATAACTTTTGGGTCCATTTTGCAGCGGACCTGAAGCGGACGTTTGGCGCGGTGCGACATCAGGGCGTCGGGGTTATAGTGGATACCGAGGCCGATTTTTGCCAGCGAGGGGTAGTTGTTGCTCTTGAAGGCGTTGAAGTTGTCGGCGCTCATTTTGGTCGCACGGTTGCCGCGCCAGAGGTAGTTTTCAAATAGGATTGCAACCTCCTGAACTATCGGGCGGCCGTTGTCGTCGCGGTCGGCGGCAATCTGCAGGGCGGTTATGAGGTTTTCTTCGCCGTCGGTTCGCACTTCGCCTATGGGGAGTTGCGAGCCGGTGATGATTACCGGCTTGTGGAGGTTTTCGAGCATAAACGACAGGGCAGAGGCCGTGTAGGCCATCGTGTCGGTGCCGTGAAGAACAACAAAACCGTCGTATTCCTCATAGTTACGCTCTATGTGGCGGGCAATTTCACACCATTGCTGCGGATTCATGTCGCTTGAGTCAATCGGGTGCTCGAACTGGATGTTGTCAATCAGATAGTCGAGCATCTTAACCTTGGGCACGTTGTCCATCAGGTGGTCGAAGTCAAACGGCTCCAGAGCGCCTGTGGCCTGATTTTCAATCATGCCGATGGTGCCGCCGGTGTAAATGATGAGAATGCGCGGTTTCATTGTTGTTTACTCTTTTTGTTCGTCAGCCAACTTTCGAGCCGGGAGCCACCGGGCCGGTCGGACCGATAACCGTTAGGTTTCCGTCGCTGCCAACGGCGCTCAGAATCATGCCGCAGCTTTCAACTCCCTTGAGTTTGCGCGGTGGCAGGTTGGCAATGTAGCAGACCTGCTTGCCAACGAGGTCAGCCGGGTCGTAGTATTTGGCAATGCCGCTAACGATTGTTCGCGGCTGGCCGGTGCCGTCGTCAATGGTGAATTGCAGCAGTTTGTCGGCTTTGGGAACTTTGATGCATTCCAGAACCGTGCCGACGCGAATGTCGCATTTGTCAAACAGCTCTATGTCAACGTTTTCTCTAACGGGTTCGGGCTTCCACTCCGCCTTGGCGTTGGCTTCTTTGGCGGCCTGAAGTTTGGCCAACTGGGCGGCTATGGCTGCGTCGTCGATTTTTTCGAAGAGCAGTTCGGGCTCACCGAGCTGAGTGCCCGCCTTGACCAGGTCGCCGCGGCCAACCATATCCCAGCTCAAGTTGCTCAGGCCGAGAATGGCCGACATCTTGGCCGACATAAACGGCAGGAACGGCTCGAATGCAACCGCGAGATTGGCGGCAATCTGCAGGGCGGTGTTGAGCACCGTGGCCACGCGCTCGGGGTCGGTTTTCCAGAGTTTCCAGGGTTCGGTGTCCTGAAGATATTTGTTGCCTGTGCGGGCCATGTTCATTGCCTCTTTCAGCGCATCGCGGAAGTGGAACGTGTCGAGCAGCGAGGTCATTTTCTCCTTCAGGGCGGCGATTTCATTCAGCGCGTCGCTGTCGATCGGCTCCAGAGCGCCTGCGGCGGGAACTATGCCGTTGAAATACTTGCCGGTCAAAACGATAACGCGGTTCACGAAGTTGCCCAGAATAGCAACCAGCTCGCTGTTGTTGCGTGTCTGGAAGTCTGCCCAGGTGAAGTCGTTGTCTTTGGTTTCGGGGGCGTTAGCGGTCAAAACATAGCGCAAAACGTCCTGCTTGCCCGGGAACTCCTTGAGGTATTCGTGGAGCCATACGGCCCAGTTGCGCGAGGTGGAAATCTTGTCGCCTTCGAGGTTGAGGAATTCGTTGGCCGGCACGTTGTCGGGCA
>CAZDVP010000117.1:0-5716 GCA_964508865.1 uncultured Bacteroides sp.
TCGAATCCGACATGGAGCTGCTCTTGCCGGCCGACTATGTGCCGCAAGACCGCGAACGCATCGCCCTCTATCAGGAACTCGACGGAATCAACCGCGAGCTCGACCTGCGCGCCTTTGCCGACCGCCTGCGCGACCGCTTCGGCAAGATTCCCCCCGAAGCCGCCGAACTGCTCCGTGTGCCCCGTCTGCGCCGACTGGCCCGACGCCTCGGCATCGAAAAAGTCGCCCTCAAGCAGGGCAAAATGTTCCTCTACTTCGTTGGCGAGCAAAACCTTGCCTACTACCAGAGCCCCATGTTCGGCCGCATCATCGACTACGTTGCCGCAAACCCCGCCCGCTGCCGCTTCCGTCAGGGCGAATCCAAGCGCTCCATCGTTATCTCCGACGTCCCCACCGTCGAAACCGCCACCGGCGTCCTTGCCTCCATCCTCCAATAAATCTGCTGATTAAGTTGCATAGTTGCGAATATTGTCGTATATTCGCGCCATAGTTCCAACTTTTTCATTCGCCTATGAATAAACTCCTTAAGTCTCTTTTGGTGATTCCGGCCATTATCCTTGCCGCCGGTTGCGAAAAGCAACCTGAATCGCCCGATTTACCCCCCCCCAACCATAGACCCTGACAGTCAGGGTGTTACACTTTTAGAGGATTACTCCGACGGCATCGTCTTTACCGACGACGGCGGAGTTGGGGAAATAAAATTCAACGCATCGGTCAACTGGAAAACCTCCGTCCCGGAAGCGGCCTCAAAGTGGTGCTCGATGTCGCCGGCAAGCGGCCCCGCCGGCCAGAACATCACGGTCAAAGTCACCGTCGCGCCCAACGAAACCTACGACGAACGCAATGCCTCGGTCAGCATCATCGGCGCGGTCGTTACCAAAAAAATAATGATCGTACAGAAGCAGAAAGACGCCCTTCTGCTTTCGTCGTCGAAAGTCGAAATGGGAATCGACGGCGGCGCGTTTGAAATCGGTGTGCAGGCCAATGTTGCCTACGACTATGAAATTCCTCAGCAATTCGCATCATGGCTCCACGCCGCCCGAAGCCGCGCACTCTCAGGGTCAACCGTTGGCTTCGAGGTCGATGAAAACACCGGCTCCGAAAACCGCGAGGGCTATATCGACTTCTTTTCCGGGCCATTGCGCGAACGCGTAACCGTTTATCAGAAAGGAGGCGATTTCATTCTGCTCTCCAACAGCGAAAAACACATCTCCGCCCAAGGCGGCGACTTCAGCGTTGAGCTCCGCAGCAACTGCGACTTCACCATGTCGCCCCCATCGGCTTCATGGCTGAAAATCAATCAGAGCCGCACAATTTCAACCCACACCGTCTACTACACCGCCGAGCCCTATGGCGGCGAAGATGCCCCGCGCTCGGCTCAGGTCGAGTTCGTTTCGCCCGGCGGCGACGTGCGCGACACCCTAACGGTTATTCAACACGAAAAATCGGCTCTCATCATCGGCTCCGACCGGCTGAACGTCGGGCCTGCCGGCGGCGCCGTAAAAATTGAGTTCGCGACCAATACCGACGTCGAAGCGGAAATCATCTCATCCGACCGCCCCTGGGTTGTCAAAACCGACTCGCGTGCCATTGAGCAGAAAGAAATGTGGTTCACCGTCAGCCCCAACGCAGGCAATGAGCCCCGCACCGCCATTATCAGGCTGAGCGTCAAAGGCGACGATAATCTTACGGCCGAGGTTACTCTCGAGCAGCAGGAACTGGGCTTCGAAATCATCGAGCAACCCGAGCTGCCGTTTTTCACCGATGCCCGGGCCTGCAATCTGACTGTCAAGGCCGCGGCCAACGCTCCGCTAACGGTCGAAACCACCGGCAACATAACTGCCACAGGCTCGGAGGGCAATGACTACTTTTTCCGCCTGGCGGCCAATCTCGACCCCGAAAATCAGCCGATCAGCCAAATCCGGTTCGGATTCTGCGGAATTGAGCTCGACCGGATTCTGATTACTCAGCCGGCGGCACGCGTGGCCGTGGTCCGCTCGGAAATCACGGTTGGATGCGAGGGCGGCGCGGTCGACCTGCCGATTGAAACCAACACCAATCCCGAGTGTGCAATCGCCTCCGGAGGCAACTGGATTTCGCTGCGCATGCCCGACCGGGGCGTTCCGCAGGTGGTTTTCGAGCCAAACGGGTCCGAAGACAACCGCTATGCCACTGTCAGCGTGGCCATTCCGGGCCTGAGCCAGCCGGCAACCATTCAGATTACCCAGCAGGGCAACCGGCCGCCGGGCGACAAAACCATCAGCAACAACAAACCCGGCAAACTCCTGAACTCGCTCGGAGCCGACGCGCTGACCCTCACCTCAATCAGAATCGACGGCGAAATGAATGCCACCGACCTGGCAACGCTTTCCTACCTCGCCCAGTCGGGCAAACTCCGCTCGGCCGACCTGCGCGACGTTTCGATTATTGCCGACGAAAGCACCTACCAGACATCGACCGGCAATTTGCGTCTGACCGAAAATAACTCTCTGGGCGAAAAGATGTTCTTCAAAACCAAGCTCGAATTCATAACCTTGCCCCGCGCCCTGAAAAAAATCGGCAACAGCGCCTTCGAGTTCAGTAACTTAAACGAAATCACAGTGCCCGACGGCGTTACTGAAATCGGATCAGCGGCTTTCCGCGGCTGCGGGCGTCTCACCCGCGCTACCATTCCGGGCAGTGTGGCCACCCTGAGCAGCGAAATTTTCTGCGAGTGCATGAATCTGGCCGAAGTTAACCTCGGCGAGGGTATCCGCCGCATCGGCAAACTCGCATTCGGCCATTTGAACATCTCCTATAACACCGACGACAGCACGCCGACTGTCAGCCCCTCACTCACATCGCTGAAAATTCCTCAGAGCGTCGAAATCATCGACTCCGTAGCCTTTCAGGGAAGCGGACTCACCTCAATTGAGCTGCCGCGCAGTCTGAAGAAAATGGCCCCCAAGCTCTTCTACATGAGCTTTAACCTGCGCAAAGCCGTTATGCCCGCCGCTCCGGCCGACGGCGTGCTCCCCGCCCAAACCTTCTACTATTGCCACTCGCTCGAAGAGCTATCCCTGCCCGAGGGACTGACAGCCATCGGCGAAGCAGCCTTGGCCAACGTCAGGGTCAACAATCTGACCATACCCTCGACCGTAACCGTTATTGAGCGCTATGGCCTGAACATGGTCATGTGCAAGACGCTGCGCCTGCCCGATGCGCTGACAACCCTGCGCGAGGGCGCCCTGTCGCAGCTTCCCTGGCTCGAACGGCTGGAACTCCCCGCCGGGCTCACCGAAATCGGCCCCCTGGCCTTCTACTCAACCTTCTATTCCCTCAGCGAAATCCGCTGCCACATGCCGTCGCCCCCCGCGCTGCCGGCCGATGCTTTCAGCCCCGAGCTCAACCGCGCGACTCCCCTCATTGTTCCGGCCGGGTCCGGCCCGGCCTACGCGGCCGACCCGGAATGGGGCAAATTCACCAACATCATTGAATCCAACGAATAATATCCTTTTTTCAACCAACCATTATCAATCCTTTAAACATGAAAAAACTACTTCTTTTATGCTCGGTTCTGCTCGGCGCTCTCGGAGCGGCGGCCCAGACTGCCAACGACCTCGTTGACCTCGGTCTGAGCGTGCTCTGGTCGGGCATCAACCTCGGTGCCGAAACCGAAACCGATGCAGGCAACTACTACCAGTGGGGAACGACCACCATACCCGAAAGCTACAGCTTAGCCACCTGGCCCTATGCCATGCAACGCACCGCGCCCAACTATACGGGAACCGAAAACGACATAGTAACCGTTATGCTCGGCGAAGACTGGTCAACCCCTACCAAAGAACAGTGGCAGGAACTGAAAAGCAACTGCACCTTAGAGTTCACAGAAGTAAATGGTGTTACCGGCATAACCGCCACATCTAAGCTCAACGGCAAATCAATTTTCCTGCCCGGGTGCGGCTACATGAACTATAATTCCGTCGCCGAAGCCGGCTACCCCTACTATCTCAGCTCCACCCACGGCGGCCAGCCCAACTCGGTTCATGTTTTTGCCTATACGTCAATTTTCAAACGAGCCGAAATTCAACGTATCGAAGGCTACAACGGCTACTCCGTACGCCCTGTTTGCGTCCGTCCTCCCGAGCCGGAATACGGTCCCGTAACCGTTGCCATCAACGTAACCGACTCGATCGAAGCCGGCGCCGGAATCACCGGACACTTCTCCGTTAGCTGCAACTCCGGCAATCGCCCCGTCCACAAAATCCGGCTCAGCTTTGCCCGTCCCTACTATTTCGAATATGAGAATGTCGGCCCTGATTCAGCGCTTTCCGAAACCGAAATAATCTGCGAAAAATTACCGTTCACCGAACCCACCTTCACCTTCAGCACTGCCGACGGCTCTGACTTCATCCTTGCCGAGGGCGACGAAATGACCACTATCTTCTCCTTCGACTTCGGCGCGCCAATCTATTGCGCCACCGGCAACTACTCCTTCTCGCTGACCGAAGTTCAACTCTTTTGCGAAGATGGCATGGTCCCTGTCAAGCCCGACACAGAACTCCCCCTGGTCCACACACTTGCGGTTACCAACAACTCCAAATTCGACATTGAAACTGAACGCGAAGTCGACCTCGGCCTCAGCGTTAACTGGTCAGGCTTCTACGTCGGCGCTGAACTCCCCGAGCAAGTGGGCGAATACCTGACCTGGGGCCACATCTCCCGGCCCGAAAACGATATTTACGACCCTGCCGACTATATTGCCCCCGCAATCGACGACTGGGCCGGAATGCCACTCTTCGACGCCGCGACAGCCCACTGGGGCAGCCAATGGCAGACCCCCACTCTCGAGCAAGCTCTCGAACTCAAAGAAAACACCGAATCCGTTCCCTACGTCTACAACAATCAGCCAGGCTACGCCCTAACCTCCAAAATCAACGGCAAAACAATCTTCTTCGCCGCTTCCGGCTTCAAGACAGTCAACAATTTCGGTAATGTACTCCAAACCGCTTCCCAGGCTTGGATGCTCCTGGCCGACCGCCCTGACCCCGAGGGTTCCGAACACTACTCCCTCTACCTCGCCAACGGCCAATACAATCCCTTGAGAGGTACCTCCACCCTCGGCCAAGGCATGATGGTCCGCCCCGTTATTCCCCGCCCCGAGCCCATCGATTTCCAGACCGACCGTCAGGTCGACCTCGGTCTGAGCGTTGACTGGGCCGGCTTCAACCATGGCGCCCAAAACCCCGCCGAAGTCGGCACACTCATCCCCGCAACCGACTCCACCCCTGAACTCGACTGGGGCGAAGGCTGGATGCTTCCCTCCGAAGAACAGGCACTTGAACTCATCCAAAACAGCGAAATCCGCCCCTGCACCACCCCCGACACCCACCGCATACCCGGTTTCGCCGTAACCTCCTCCCTCAACGGCAAAATCATCTTCATCCCCGCCAACACTCCCGACGGCTCCGCCCGCCTGCGCCTGGCCAACGGCCGCGTGCTCAGCCTGACTGCAGATTCCGACCCGGCGATTGAATTTCCCCGCCTCGACGAAACCGTTGCCCTGCGCCCAGTGTTCAACCCCGCCGACGCCATCCGCAGCATCCAGGCTCCCGCCTCTGATGCCGCCCCAGCAATCTACGACCTCCAGGGCCGCCGCATAGCCACCCCCACCCCCGGCCAGCTCCTCATCATCAACAACCGCCTGACCCGCCTCCCCCTCTAAAACCCCTCACCC
>CAZDVP010000118.1:0-5699 GCA_964508865.1 uncultured Bacteroides sp.
CCGGCGGAATGGTAAGCATGTCTTTGGTCTTTTTGATGTAGTAGTCGGCGCTGACGTTGAGCGAGCCGTTGAAAAAGGCCAGGTCAATACCGATGTTGTTCTGATAGGTGGTTTCCCACTTCAGTTCCGGATTGCCGGAGCTGGCAAGGGTTATGCCGGCGGTTGTTGCGGAGTTTGTTCCGCTCAGGTCATAGGCGCCGTTGCCGGTGTTGAAGATATAGGTGGAGTAGGCGGGATAGAGCGAGGGAATGTTGGCGTTACCGTTCTGGCCCCAGGAGTAGCGGATTTTCATGTCGTTGAGAACATGGTTGGTGGGGAAGAACGCCTCCTGGGTGGGACGCCATGCCAGCGAGAATGCGGGGAACACGCCGGCGCGGTAGCCTTTGGCAAAACGCGAGTTTTCGTCGCGGCGAATGGTGAACGAAGCCAGGTAGCGGTCGGCATAGTTATAGTCGGCTTTGCCGAAGAGCGAGAACACCGACCACTGGGTTTTTCCGCCGCCGTTGTTGCGGGTGCCGGTGCCGGCGCCGATCTGCATGAAGTTGGCGTCTTCGAAGGCGTAGCCCTCGCGCGAGGCCGAAACGTCGCGGAAAGTATAGCCGATGGCTTCGGTGCCGAGCAGCACTGTAAGGTGATGCTTCTGGGCGAAGGTTTTGTTATAGTTGGCGGTGTTGGTCCAGGTCCAGGTGTCGCCCTGGCCGTAAACGCTGCTCATGCTGTTAACGTCGCCGGGATTGAAGGCGCGGCCCAGAGTGTTGTTGAAGTACTGGCTGTGCTCGATGCCGATGTTGGTTTTAATGGAAAGGCCTTCGATAGGCTTAACTTCCAGATAGGTGTTGCCGAGAATGCGCCATGAAGCCAGGTTGTTGTCGCGGGCGTTGGCAATCATCTGAACCGGGTTGTTGAGGTCGGAGCCGATCAGGCCCAGCGGAAGGGTCCAGTCGCCGTTGAGACCGCGCACGGGCAGGGCCGGATGCTGGCTCATTGCGGTGAAGGGAATGCCGCGGTCGCCGGCAACGTCGACGCCTCGGTTGGTCCAGCGGGCAATCATCAGGTTTTCGCCAACGGTTATGTACTTGTTGAAGTCATAGCGCGAGTTCACTCGGGCCGAGTAGCGTTCATAGAACGTGTCGGTGATGTTGCCGTTCTGGTTAATGTAGTTCAGCGAGAGCATGACCGAGCCTTTTTCCGTGTTGTTGGAAATCGAGGCGGTCAGGTTGTTGGTCCAGGCTGTGCGGTAGATCTGGTCTTGCCAGTCGGTGTTGGTGGTGGGGTAGTTGGTGTTGCCGTCAACGTAGGGCTGGAGCACCGGGGTTTTGCCCGAGCCGTAGAGAACGTGGCTGGGGGCGATGTTGGAGTTCTGCGATGCGGTCCAGTAGGCCTGACCCCACTGCTCGGCGTTGAGCATATTATAGCGGCGGGCAATGGTCTGGGCGCTGGCTGCGTAGCTGATGTTGATTGTCATGCGGTCGCCTTTGCCCTGCTTGGTGGTGATGATAACCACGCCGTTGGCCGCGCGCGAACCGTAGATCGACGCCGAAGCGGCATCTTTCAGCACCTGCATCGATTCGATATCGGAGGGGTTGATGCAGTTAATGTTGTCGGTCGGAACGCCGTCGATAATATAGAGCGGGTCGTTGCTGGAATTGGCGGTCGACATGCCGCGCACGCGAATCGAACCGGTGCCGCCGGGAGCTGCATCGGGAACAACGTTCACACCCGAGAGCTTGCCGGCCAGCGAGTTCATTATATTGCCGGAGTTTTCGCTCAGCGGCTCTTTCATGTTCATAACCGAAACGGCGCCGGTCAGGTCGGCTTTGCGGACCGTCTGGTAGCCGACAACGACCACCTCGTCGAGCACCTCGGAGTTATCGTCGAGGGCAATGGTCATTTTGCTTGCCGCTTTAACCGTTTTTGACTTGTATCCGATAAAGGATACGGTGAGATTTGAACCGTCGGGCACCGTTATGACGAAATTTCCGTCGATGTCGGTAGCCACTCCGGCCGCACCTTTCGAGTCGGAAATAACGCTTGCGCCGATCAGAGGTTCATTGTCGGCGGCTGCAACAACGGTGCCGTGCACAGTGATGTTCTGCGCTTGTGCAACTATTACTGTAAGCAATAGAAATAAGGCACTGAAAATTGTTTTTTTCATGTTATTTGAATGTTGGGATGAATTTTTCGGCAAATTTATTTCCGTTTGCCGAAAAAGCGCTTACAGTCATGTTGCATTGACTATGAAAATTTGAGCGATGCAGAATTTTTTATGAAGAATGCAGAATTTTTCATAGTCGGGCCGGCGGACTCAGACTCCATGGCCCAGGCGGGTGCGAAGCTCCGACGGCGACTCGCCGAAAGTTTCGCGGAACACTCTGGTGAAGTAGGCCGGAGCTGAAAAACCGACCTCGTAGGCGATTTCGCTGACCGACTTATTAGTGGCCGAAAGCAAATCGCGTGCGCGGGTCAGCCTCATTTTTCGAAGCAGCTCAACCGGCGAGTAGTTGGTCAGCGCCTTGATTTTGCGGTAGAACTGCGAGCGCCCCAGGCTCATCTTAGCCGCCAGGGAGTCGATGTTGAGGTCGGGGTCGCCCATTTCCTGATTGACCAGCTCAACGAAGCGGGCATAGAATTCGTTGTCGATGTCGGCGCAGGCTTCGACCGAAGGAGCGGCTTTCGGGTCCTTGATTCGCTTGCGGTTTTCAATGAGGTTTTCGCAGCGCATGGCCAGCATCTTGCTGTTGAACGGCTTCGACAAATAGCCGTCGGCCCCGCTTTCGTAGCCCTGAATGCGCTGCTCGTCGAGGCTGCAGGCCGTCAGCATCAGCACCGGAATATGCGACGTTGAGATTTCGTTTTTGATGCGTTTGCAGCATTCCAGACCGTCCATTACCGGCATCATTACATCGCAGATTATCAGGTCAGGAACATATTTCGAGGCCAACCGGATGCCATCTTTGCCGTTGGTGGCCTCGATGATGCGGTAGTCGGCCGCGAGCAGTTCGCGAATCAGTTTGCGGATGTCGGAGTTGTCGTCGATAATCAGCAGCAGCGGCTTGCCGTTTTCGTCGGCGCAGGTGGCAAGTTCAATGTCGCCCAGCTCGGTCGACACGTCGGCGTCGATTATCCGGCGCGACATTTCGGCTTCGGCCGCCTCAGAGCTGATGTGGCGAACGGGAATCCTGACGGTGAACTTGGTGCCTTTGCCCAGCGTGCTTTCAACGTCGATTGAGCCGCCGTGGAGTTCGATGAACGCTTTGGCCAGCGACAGGCCCAGCCCGGAGCCGTTGGGGTGAATCTTTTCGACCTGATAGAACCGGTCGAAAATGCTGCCGAGTTCTTCAACGGCTATTCCCTGGCCGGTGTCTTCAACCGAGAAGATGAAGCGCGATTCGTCGCCGGTGCAGACCAGGTGGATTTTGCCATTGTCGGGCGTGTATTTAAAGGCATTTGACATCAGGTTGAAAAACACCCGCTCGATTTTTTCAACGTCGATGGCAATGGTTGCCGACGCTTCGATGAGAATATCTACAGTCAGCTTAATGTCGCGCTTGCGGGCAATTGCGGTAAACGATTCGGTCCAGTCGCGGATGAGTTCGGCAATGTGGACTTCGGTAAGGTTGACCGTTAGTTTGCCGTTTTCATATTTGCGGAAATCAAGAATCTGGTTGATCAGCCGGCGCAGAATCTTAACGTTCTTGCTGGCAATCTTGATCAGGGCCCGATGTTGAGGGGTCAGATAGTCGGCCGCTTCGAGCTGTTCAACCGGTTCGGCAATGAGGGTGAGCGGCGTTCGCAGGTCGTGCGAAACGTTGGTGAAGAACACCAGCTTCGACTGCGTGGCGGCGTTGATTTGCTCGTTGAGCTTCTTTTCGGTGTCGCGCTGCTGGGCCAACAGCCGGTTTTGCTCAACCAGCGCTTTCTGGTGGCGCTTATGGAGCCAGAACGCCCTGAGCAGCATAAACATAAAGCCAAACAGCAAAACAACAATGGCTATGGTGGCATAGAAGAGCGACGTCTGGGCCGAATGGCGGTCCCAGTAGTCGTCGACCTGCGATTTCAGCAGTTTGATTTTGGCCGTTTCCTCGGCCAGCGATTCATTTTGAAGCAGCAGAATGTCGGCGTTGGATTTATCGACTGCCGAGAGCACCGGCAGAATCGTTTCCTTTTCGTAGGGCTCGCCCTTGAGAATGGCCAGGGCGGTGCGGATGAGCCGGTAGCCCTCGGCGGGATATAGGAATGTGGCGTCGATGGTTCCGTCGGCAACCGCCTTGATGCCTATTTCTGGGGCGGCGTCGATGCCTATGACCTTAACCAACAGGCCTTTCTTCCGGGCAACTTCCGATGCGCCGATGGCCATGCGGTCGTTGTGGGCGTAGATAAGGTCGATGTCGGGGTTGAGTGTCAGCATGGAGTCGGCGACTGAAGCCGCGTCTTCGTAGTTCCAGTTGCCATGGGCCGAACCGACAATCTGCAATCCCAGGGCGTCGGCTTCGTCGCGGAATCCCTGATTGCGCTGAATTGCGGGAGTTGAGCCGGCAAGGCCGTAGATTTCAAGAACCTTGCCGTTCCGGCCAATGAGATTATAGGCATAGCGGGCGGCTGATTTGCCGATAGCATAGTTGTCGACTCCCTGATAGGAGGTGTAGGTGTTGCCGTTGATGTTGCGGTCGAAAACTATTACCGGAATGCCCGAATCATACACCTCTTTTATAACCGGGGTTATGGCGTCGGCTTCGTTGGGCGCGGCAATGATGATGTCGAAGCCGTTGTTGGCAAAGTAGCGGATGTCGGCAATCTGCTTTTCGTTGCTGTCGTTGGCCGAACGGATTTCGACTTCAGCCTCGGGGTGGAACATGATTTCGCGATAGATTTCGTCGTTCATGCGGCGGCGCCAGTCGTCTTCGCTGCATTGCGAAATGCCGATGCGATAGTGCTTCTCCTCCCGGCAGCCGAATGTTGGCAGAATAGCCAGGGCGATTATTAAATATGAAAGCAGTTTTTTCATGATATTTAATTTCGGTTGTTTAAGGCAGTGCAAATATAGTGACAATATTATGAAAAACAGTGTATTTAGTATGATATTTTGAGCAATGCAACATTTGTTATAGCGAATGCTCGATTTTTAATAGCCTCTCCTATATTAAAATCGTAGATTTGCATTCGAAAAACATTGACCGAAAATTTAATGTTATAGAAACATATGAAAAAGCTTTCAAAATTGACGATGGCTATTGCCGCCCTGCCGCTGGCCTGCGCGGCGGCTGACCCCTCGGACGGAATCAGGATTGAACATCTTGGAACCAACAACACACTGGTCAGGGTCGACGGCGACGCGCAGTATCTGATGCTTCCGGTTCAGGAGGCCTACGACGATGCTACGGTCAACGTTGTTGTCGACGGCAAACTCGACCGCACGATTTATGTGCGCCTGGCCAAATCGAAGGTCGACTATTCGATGCCGTTTGACCTTACGCCCTATAAGGGCCACAACGTTTTGCTCAACATCGTGACCTCGCAGAACCGCTCAACCGTGCGCGAGGCCCAGAACGATGCCTGCTGGAGCAACTTCCGCCTGGCCGATTCGGTCGATGTGGCCAACACGGAAAAATATCGGCCGGCGTTTCACCACACTCCGCTCTACGGCTGGATGAACGACCCCAACGGTATGTTCTACAAGGACGGCGTCTGGCATCTCTACT
>CAZDVP010000119.1:0-5576 GCA_964508865.1 uncultured Bacteroides sp.
GGAACCACAATCCGACGCTCTAACCAACTGAGCTATGCTCACCATCTATTTCAGCAACCCACAAAGAGGGGCTTTTGCGACTGCAAAGTTACGAATAAATTCCATAACTCCAAATTTTTTTTCGAAAAAACAAAAATTTTCCCTGAAAACAGTTGTGTTTAAAGTAATGAGGCGAGGTCGAAATACATAACGCGCGTGCGCTTGTCTTCGTCGTCGTTATTTAGGAACTGATAGTTGTTTTTGATATAAAAAGGAATGGCATCCACGTAGGCATCGACCGTTACGAACCGGCAGCCTGACTTGTTGTCGATAATAAAATAGTCCTGAATGAACTCAAGCAGATAGGTTCCGATTGACTGGTGTTGGGCTTCTTTGGCTATGGCCAGGCGGCCTATCTTGATTGCCGGATAGCTGCGAAGACGCTTTTCGTTGACGAACTTGTGTTTGCGAAAACGGTTGAATTCGGTTTTGCTTTCAAAGTCGGAGATTGAAACCTTGTCGTTCGAAAGGCTGAAATAGGCCATAACTGCGTTGGTCTGCTTGTTTTCAACCACGTAGGTCACCGACAGCAAGGCGTTGCGGTAGAGGTTGGCTTCGTTGAGCAGAAAATCGTTTAAATCTTCGTCGTTGCAATCAAAGCCGGCAATGGTGTCGCCGATGTTGAGCCGGCGAACCTGGCAGCGGTCCTGAAATTCTTCGCGGGTCATGGGCTTAGTTGACCATCATTTTGATAACGGTTTCGTAGGAGCGGCGGATTTGGGCGCGTTTTTCGGGCGAAACCTTTGGGGGGTTCTGCATGCGTTCCTCAAACCGGCGGGCATCGCTGCCATATAGGATTGGGGTTTCTTTTATCGGTCGTGCCATTTTTTTTCGTGGTTGTTGTTAATGCTATATGCAAAGATACAACATTTTTTCGAGATTCTTTGCTTAAAGGGCGAGGAATTTGCGGTGGTTGCGGATGTAGATTTCGCCGCGGCGGAGGGTGGCGGCGGGGCGGCCCTGAAGGTCATAGGCCGGGGCGAGGGCGTCGGCGGCGGGGTCGGACTCAACTTCGTTGATCGAGTCGAAATCGTCGATAAAAGTCATTATCCACTTCGAGGCCGGGGCGGCAATGGTCCAGATAACCGGCTTGGAGGTCGAGTTCATGTGGATTGCCGGATAGGAGGCGTTGCCCGGGGCGGAGCTGACGATTGAAACCTGGCCGGGAGCCACGGTGAAGGTGTAGACACCAGCCTGGGCGCGGTCGGCTGTGGTTGCAATGGCGGTTTCGGTCTGTTGCGGCGTGGGGCACACGAAGCGGCCGGTCGACGGGCTATAGATCAGAAAACCGCCTTCGGCCTCGACCAGCGCAAAGCGGGTGGCGTCGGTTTCCTGCTGAGCGGTTGTCAGCGACGAAGCGGCGGCCGCGAGCCATTTGTCGGTCTTGGGGTAGTTGGCAATGTTTTTGGAGTCGGACAGGAAAGAATAGAGCGCGTTGGCCCGGGGCATGCGGCGGTTGGGGTTAGTGAGTTCGGCGGCGTTGAAGAGCGCGTAGGTTTCGTCGCAGGGGTTTTCGGAGTAGGCCAGGGCGGCAGCGGCCACTTCGGCCTTGCCCTGGTCGGAGAGGTTGCCGACAATCATGCCGTTGGTGGCGGCCACTGCGGCCGCCCGGCGGGCAACTGCCTCGGCCTGGTGGGCCGAAGCAGTTGTGTTGTCGGTGTCGGGGGCATATTTCCATGCGCCGTCGGTCAGTTCTTCGATGGTTACGCGGCGATAGATTTCAGAGTAGTTTTTGCCGTTGAACGAGGCTTCTTCGTAGAGCACGCCAATGGCGTCGTCGGCCTGCCAGGTCATGGTTGAGTAGCCTGAGGCCATGGGAGTGATCTGCAGGTAGCCGTTCCAGGTGTTGAAGTCGGCGGGTTCGTCGTAGTCGTCGGCCGAGGCGAGCACTTTCCATGCCAGCGACACTTTTTCGCGGCTCGTTGAGTTGGTAAACGACTGGATAGCCATATAGGCCTTCTGGCCGGTGGTGGTGTTCTCGACGGGCACGATGAGGATTTCGCCGTTGCAGGCATTGATGCCGTGGCCGGTGCCGAGGTTGGTGTTGATGTGGGTTCCCCAGCGGCCCTGGGCATTGGCGATGTCGGTGTAGTGGAAAATGTTGAAGTTGCGGCCGCCGCCATTGCCGCGGGCGGCAAGGAGAATGGAGCCGTCGGGCAGCTCCTCGCACTTGGGCTCGTCGCCGGCGGTGGGCACTGCCGGATTCATCGGGTCGCCCAGAATGTGCCAGTTGCGGCCGAAGTCGTCGGAGTAGAGCACCCAGTTGGAGATGTTGGCAAAGTTATTGTCGCCAACATAGCGGCCGCTCATAACGCAATAGATTCGGTAGTAGTCGCCAACCTTGACGCGCGAGCTCTGAACCATGCGTCCCGAGCCGATGAACTGGCTGTCGATGCGGCCATATTCGCAGTTGTTGTCAAAAAGCGAGTAGATCTGCTCCCACTGGCCATAGTCAGGTTCGGTCCAGGTCTGGCCGCCGTCGGTGCTCCACCAGCGGGCCGAGGGCTGCGGGTCGTCGCGGCGCGAGCTGAAAAAGTTCATGCGGCCGCAGCATGCAACCATGAGCAGCTCGCCGGTTTCGCGGTCGGAAAGGATTGCGGGGTCGCCGAAGCCGCAGTCGAGGTTGCTGACGCTCTGCTTGGTGCCGGCGGGGGTGTCTTTGCCGGTGCCGCGCGCAACGGGGTTGCCCTGGGCGTTGCGGATGTCGTCGGGCTTCGACCAGGTCAGGCCGTTGTCGTCGGAGTAGCTCATGTGCAGGTCAATGCGTCCGCCGCCAATGTCGCCGCCGCAGTAGCGATAGTCGTTGACTGCCACCAGTCGGCCCTTGTGGGGGCCGGCGGCAACGGTGGTGATTGCCGGAATGCGGTAAACGATGTTATGGTCGGGAGTGCCGTCGTAGCGGAACACTGCGTAGCCATAGGGCGACTGCACGGGGGTGGCCGCCGTGTGAACGCGCACGCCGGTGAAGGTCAGCGGGCCCTCAACGGGAATCTGCGCGTTGCTTTCGCCTCGGGCCGAGCTAAGGTTCTTATAGGAGCCGTCGGTCAGGTCGAAAGTCGCGTTGTTGACCACCAGGGTGTCGGGCGTCGAGAAGTAATATGTGCCGTTTCCCAGCGAAATGGAGCCGTCGGAGTTGACCGTGGGCTTAACGTCGCCGCCGAGAGTAACCAGAGGCGAAGTCTGAACGGTGATGACGCCCGCGGCGTCGACCGTGGGCACGTCCGGCTCAAACAGTGAGATAACCACCGACGAACCGGCGTCGGCTCCGGCGGTCCAGAAAGCCAGGCGGTTGCCGCGGTTGTTGATTTTAAACGATTCGTGGCCCTGCTCGTAGATATAGAAGGCCTCGGTGTTTTGAAGGTTCTTGCTCTCGGCAAAGTTCCAGAGATAGCACTGGCCCTGCTCGCCCGGAGCCTTGAGGGTGGGGTAGGCCGAGCCGCCGTTGTCGGAGCCGGCCGGCGAGGTTGTGGCGGCCAGCGATTTGGTTGGGCCGGTGGCGCGGTTATAGATAGCGTAGCCATCTTTGTCGGAGCCTACAAAGCACCAGAGGTCGCCGAAATCCGGCATGCTCCATGAGCGCTCAAGCGGCATGGCGCCATTGACTTCGGTGTTCGACAGATAGTAGCCTTTGGCGGTGATTTTCATGGTGTACCACTTGGTGTCGGCGGCAAACTTGCCGTCAACAATGCTGGTTGGCACCACGGGGCCGGCGGCGGCGCTGAGCGATGCGGCGGCGCAGGCGGCCAGGAGTAGTTTTCGAATCATGTGTGATTGGTTTATGGTGTAATAAAAATTTTTCTAAAAACCGGGAGCGAGGGCGTCTCGCCCTCGGCATCCGCGACCGAGATGTGAAGGCGGGACGCCTTCACTCCCGGGGCCGTGGTTCACTTCCTGTCCTTGGCCTTTTCGAGCTGGGGCTCGATGGCGGCGATGGCCAGGTCAACGGCTTCTTCGAAGGTGTTGGCAACCTTGGTGGCCACATAGTCGTCGACGTGGGGCACCGCGATGCGCACAACAACCTCCTTGTTCAGCTGCGTTTCAGGTTTAACAACGCGCAGGTTCACAGCGGCTTCGCTGATTGCGGGGTTCTTGCGGGCGAGTTTGCTTATTTTCTTTTCAATGAAGTCTACCAGTTGCTGGGTCGCTTCGAAATGGATGGCTTGAATCTTAGTTTCCATGGTCAGTTTTTTCTTTGTGCACGTGGGTGTGCGAGTTGATAATTATTTTTTAAGTCACTAAGGGTTACGTGGGTATAAATCTGAGTGGTTTCCAGCGATGCGTGGCCCAGCAGCTTGCCGACGGCGTTGAGGTCGGCGCCCGAGTTGAGCATGTCCGTTGCAAAGGAGTGGCGCAAAACGTGGGGCGACATTCGCCGGGCGTGCGTGCCCTCCAGGGCGCGGTGAACTATGTTGTAGATCGCCTTGCGGTAGAGGGCGCGGCCGTCGCCGCGGGTAAAAAGCTCGCCTGCTTCTCCCGGGCCTCCGGGGCGTATGGTCAGATATCGCTGAATCATTTCTGAAAGTTCGGTGCCGAAAGGCACTATTCTTTCTTTATTACGTTTGCCGAGCACTTTTAGTTCGCCGCGGCGCAGGTCAATATCCGAGTCGCGCAGGTTCATCAGCTCCGAGCAGCGGATTCCGGTGGTGTAGAACATTGTTAGAATCAGCTCGTTGCGCAGTTCGGTGAATTCCGTTGCATCCAGCGCGGAATCTATGCGCTCGTTGAGCTCGTCGGGCCTTATGTAGACCGGCAGCTCCTTTGGCGGTCGGGCGGTCCGTAGCTCGGCCGCCGGGTTGGCCGAGGCGCCGCAGCGTGCGCAAAGGTATTTATAGTAGGAGCGCAGGGCCGAAACCTTGCGGCGGATAGAGCGGGCTCCCAGCCCCGCGGCGCTCAGCGATGCCACCCAGAGGCGCACGTCGGCCTGTGCGACGCTCATCGGCTCGAGCGTTTCGGGGCGGCCGCCGGTTGCAAAGTCCGCCCATTGAGCCAGGTCGTTGGCATAAGCCGAAACGGTGCAAGCCGATAGATTCAGCTCACACCGTATATATTCCAGAAAAGATTGGATTGACTGTGGCATTGCGTAGGGTGGCGGGGCTTGATTCTGCTCCCGGCGCTACGAAGTTACGCCAATCTTTTCATTTCGCCAAATAATTCGGGCGAAAAGTTTGCAAAAAGTTTGTCAGCGATTATTCTTCAACCGAGCGGAGCTGCTGAACGTAGACCGCTTTCATCATTTTTTTGCGGTTAGCAACGCTGGGCTTTTCAAAAGCCTGGCGCGAGCGCAGTTCGCGAACAATGCCGGTTTTTTCGAATTTACGTTTGAACTTTTTGAGGGCCTTTTCGATGTTGTCGCCTTCTTTTACTTGTACGATAATCATTTGCTATTGAGTTAGTTGTTAATTAAATGCGAAATTTGTTTAGAGTTTTTGCGCGGCAAAATTACAAATAATAACATTACCGTGCAAATTTTTAACATAAAAAAGGTCGGAGTGACAGGATTCGAACCTGCGACCACCTGGTCCCAAACCAGGCGCGCT
>CAZDVP010000120.1:0-3436 GCA_964508865.1 uncultured Bacteroides sp.
ATCTACACCAAAGCTGCCGACGTTGGCGCTGACCTCGTTGGCAAGGTAGAAGCCGGCATTCCCGAAGATGACCCCCGCAACCCCGCAACCATTGCCGACAACGTTGGCGACAACGTGGGCGACGTGGCCGGCATGGGTGCTGACCTCTACGAAAGCTATTGCGGCTCGATTCTGGCAACCGCAGCCCTCGGCGCTGCAGCGGCAGCCGGCGCAGCCGGTACCATAGGCGAAGCCGCAGCCATCAACCTGCAGCTCAAAGCCGTTATGGCCCCGATGCTGATTGCCGCCGTGGGCATTCTGCTCTCAATTATCGGCATCTTCACCGTGCGCACCAAAGAGAACGCCTCAATCAAGCAGCTGCTCAACGCCCTGAGCGTGGGCACCAACATCAGCTCGATTCTCATTGTTGGCGCAACATTTGTAATCATGAAGTTGCTCGGCTTCGAAAACTGGGTAAACCTCTCGTTGGCAGTGGTTGTCGGTCTGCTTGTCGGCATCGTTATCGGCCGCTCCACCGAGTATTATACTTCGCAGAGCTATAAACCCACCAAAAAACTTGCCGAGAGTGGCCAGACCGGCCCTGCAACGGTCATTATCTCCGGTGTCGGCCTCGGCATGATATCTACGGCAATTCCTGTTCTGGCTGTTGTTGTCGGCATTATCGTCAGCTACTGGCTCGCAGCCGACTTCGATATGAGCAACATTTCGTGGGGCCTCTATGGCATCGGCATTGCCGCGGTCGGCATGCTCTCGACTCTGGGCATCACTCTTGCAACCGACGCCTATGGCCCGATTGCCGATAATGCCGGCGGCAACGCCGAAATGAGCGGCCTGGGCGAAGAAGTCCGCAAACGCACCGACGCCCTCGACTCGCTCGGCAACACCACCGCCGCAACCGGCAAAGGCTTCGCCATTGGCTCGGCTGCACTGACCGGTCTGGCCCTGCTCGCTTCCTATATCGAAGAAATCCGCATCGGCCTGATTCATATTGGCAACAAATTCATTCAGATTGGCACCGGTTTCGACGGCGAACCGATTCAGGTTGCCCTCAATGAGGCTACTTTCCGCGACTTCATGGTTGCCTACGACGTTACCCTGATGAACCCGCTGGTTATTTCGGGTGTGTTTATCGGTGCAATGATGGCGTTTGTTTTCTGCGGTCTGACAATGAATGCCGTTGGCCGCGCCGCTTCCCACATGGTAGAGGAAGTGCGTCGCCAGTTCCGCACTATCAAAGGCATCCTCACCGGCGAAGCCGAACCCGACTATGCACGCTGCGTTCAGATTTCGACCAAAGGCGCTCAGCGCGAAATGGTGTTCCCCTCGCTGCTGGCCATTGTGGTTCCGATTGCAACCGGTCTGGTATTCGGTGTGCCGGGCGTGATTGGTCTGCTCTGCGGCGGTTTGAGTGCCGGTTTTGTGCTCGCCGTGTTCATGAGCAACTCCGGTGGTGCCTGGGATAACGCCAAAAAGTATATTGAAGAAGGCAACTTCGGCGGCAAAGGCTCGGAAGTGCACAAAGCAACCGTTGTTGGCGACACCGTCGGCGACCCCTTCAAGGATACCTCCGGCCCGTCGCTCAACATTCTGATTAAGCTGATGAGCATGGTTGCCATTGTTATGGCCGGCCTCACCGTTAGCTGGAGCCTGTTCTGATGAAACTGAAACTGACCCTCATCTTCCCGGCAGCGGCAGCAGCGCTTTTGGCGCTGACTGCCCTGCCGGGTTGTTTTACCGGGGTTGAACGCACACCGGTTATAAAGGACTCTTCGGGCGGCAATTCGTCTAACTCCAAACCAACCCCCGAAGAGAAACTAATGGCCGAGGTCAGACCGCAGAAACCGGCTGACTGGAGGGTAGGGAAGCGATTTGTCGTCACTCCCGGACGGCTCGACTACGCATATTCACCCGTTTCAGTCGCCTCGAAACTCAATCAGGGCGACACCCTGCGTTTTGCCTCTTTCAGAGGCGCCACACGCCTTGCCGGCGACTCGATAACCGAACTTGTGCTGACAGCTCCCTGGGGCGAAGAAATAGTTACCCGCATCGAGGCTCCTAAGTCGCAGGTCATGGCAATGGAAACCGTTAGCGTTCCGTTCAGTGTTGATTTTGATTTAGTCGAAGCGGCTCGCAAAACCCTTAATGGAAAACATGTCTGGTCGCTCCGCGCCGACAACAAGGGCCGGAAATTTCAGCAAGTCGAAATTACCGAAGTTTTACCCGGCAATGCCGACTATCCGTTTATAGTAGTGGCCAACGGCGACTCAGTCCGAATGGTCACAAATTCTCGCAACGCAACCGCACGCACATTTGCAAACCTGTTTTCACTCACGAACCCGCGCAAAAACTATCCGCAAATTTCCGATGCTAATTGGGAACTGATCTCGCAGGGTAGGGTAGCGCTCGACATGACACGCGAAGAATGCCGCCTGGCGCTGGGTGCTCCCTCGCAGGTTGATCGCGAGGCCCTGCCAAACGGCATTTTCGAACGCTGGATTTATGAAGACGGCGTCTATCTGTTCTTTACAGACGGAGTGTTGACGCGCTTCCGCCAGTGAGATTAAAGGATTTTCTTTACCTGTTCAATGATGTTATCGGGTGTGAAACCGAACTTCTGGTCAAGCACCTTATAGGGCGCTGATGCGCCGAAACGCTCCAGACCGTAGACTTTCCACTGGGCTGCATTCATCATCAGAGGGAAGAGAAGGGAGGGCAGACCGGCCGACAGACCGAAACGCTTGCCACCCTCGGGGAGAATTTCATTTTGATATTCAGCAGGTTGGCGCAGGAACAAACCAATCGAGGGAATGGAGGCAACATTGACTTTAACACCGCTCTCCTCAAGTTTGGTTGCAACTTCCATCAGCAGAGAAACTTCCGAGCCATTGGCAACGAGAGTTATCTGCGGCTCGCCTTCAACTTTCTTGACGAGATAACCGCCTCGTTCGGCACCTTTGGCTTCGGCGCGACGGTTGCCGTTCATTGCGGGAATATCGTGCAGATCCTGACGCGAAAGAATCAGAACCGAAGGAGTGTCGGTGTTCTCCATAGCCATTTGCCAGCAAGCAATGGTTTCGGCAGAATCCGCCGGACGCATTACCAGAATCGACATCTTGCCGCTGAGGTTATCCATCTGCTCAAGCAGGCGCACCTGAGCTTCATGCTCGATAGGTTGGTGGGTTGGACCGTCTTCGCCAACGCGGAAAGCGTCGTGGCTGAACACATATTTAACCGGAAGCCCCATCAGCGCAGACATGCGCATTGCAGGCTTAATATAGTCAGAGAAAACGAAGAATGTGCCGCAGCCGGCAATCATGCCTCCGTGAAGAGCAACGCCGTTGCAAATCGAGGCCATGGTCAGTTCGGCAACACCGCTGTGGAGGAAACGGCCACCAAAGTCGCCCGGAGTGATTGCGCGGGTCTTTTTCAGGAAGCC
>CAZDVP010000120.1:3536-5495 GCA_964508865.1 uncultured Bacteroides sp.
GCAACGTCAGGCCAGATTTCAAACGGATTGTCGGGATTACCGCCAAGCCCCTTGATGGTTGCGGGGATATCGGCACCGGCTTTACTAAGTGGCTGTCCATGAGTCGAAACCGCGCCTTCCAGGCTTGAACCATCGGTGGCGATAACTGCCTTTGCCATAACGGTTTTACCGATAATCAGGGTGGGGCGCTCAGACTCCGCGTGGGCCATTTCAAGCGCGCCGCGAATTGCTTCAATATCGCTGCCGTCAACTGTCAGAACATTCCAGTTCCAGGCGCGATATTTAGCGGCAGTGTCTTCGTTGGTAACGTCGTCAACTTTAGTGGAAAGCTGAACGTCGTTGGCGTCGTAGAACATAATCAGGTTGCTCAGACCGAGATGGCCGGCAATGCGTCCGGCACCTTGCGAAATCTCTTCCTGAATACCGCCGTCGGAAATATAAGCATAAGTTTTATGGGCAACAACATCGCCGAATTGGGCAACGAGCATACGTTCTGCCAAAGCGCAACCAACGGCCATTACATGACCCTGGCCAAGCGGGCCGGAGGAGTTCTCTACGCCGCGGTCAACGTCGAGCTCGGGGTGGCCGGGAGTAACCGAACCCCATTGGCGGAATTCCTGAAGTTCTTCAAGAGTATAGCGGCCGGTCAGCGCCAGAATGCTATAGAGCATGGGCGACATATGGCCCGGATCCATAAAGAAACGGTCGCGGGCAATCCAACGCGGATTTCGGGGGTCATAAATTAACTGGGAAGAATAGAGAGCGGCCGTAAAATCAGCGCCACCCATAGCGCCACCGGGGTGGCCGGAGTTGGCTTTTTCAACCATTGCGGCAATAAGCACTCGGGCATTATCGGCCGCACGCGTGATCATTTTGTTGTCCATTTCGCGGTGATGAAAGTATTTTCGGCAAAGTTACGAAGAATTCCACTAATATTAAAAGAAAAGAGGATGAAATTCGATTCATCCTCACACAAGTTTACATAATACATATTATGCGCAAATTGCGTCATTTTCCGGTCAGCACCATTTTGCCGGGAAGCAGGTCAATCTTTCTCTCCTTATATAATAAGCCGACTGCTTTTTTGAAGTCCTTTTTGCTGCAACCGAATTTTGCGGCGATTTCGTCCGGCGAAGATTTATCGGTCAGAGTTGTTGAACCACCATTTGCCACTAACTCCTCAATAATCGAATCAGCCAGGCTGTGGGCACGCCGGCCGTTGGTGTCTTTCAGCGTCAGGTCGAGTTTGCCATCCTCGCGCACCTTCTTTACATATGCCTTCAGCGTCTGGCCTATTTCCGGATGCGTTATCAGCTCGTCAACATAAATCATGCCGGCATGAAGGTTATTCACGATTGCCATATAACCGATTTCCGTGCGCCGAACAACCAGAGCCTCCACAATCTGGTGTGGTCTGTAATCCGGATACACATTTCCAAGATACTTTTCTATTTTCGATGAGCACACAATTCGTTTGGTCGTATCGTCGAGATATGCGTATACGCAATACATTCCACCTTTGACCATTCGTGTGCGCTGCTCGTTAAACGGACAGAGCAAATCCTTGGCCGTTATTCCCCAGTCAAGAAAAGCACCGACGCGCGGATGAACGTCAACCACCTGCAGGAAGCCGAACTGGCCAACCTGAATCAGCGGATGCTCGGTCGAGGCAATCAAACGGTCTTCGGAATCGGTATATACAAAAACGTCGAGTTCCTGACCCTCAGCCGGTGCTTCAGTCAAATACTTTGCCGGAATCAGTATCTCAACTCCGTTGCCGGCGTCGAGATATGCACCGAAATCAGTAAGCCTGCTGACTTTCAGGCGATTGAATTTTCCAATATTTACCATTATATCGCTTGTTAAACTATTGCAAAGTTACGCAAAAAGCCGTTAAAACGCAATAGAATTTCCGGCAATATTAGGTTATTTGGCAAATTTTTCGTAACTTTGCAATGA
>CAZDVP010000121.1:0-5494 GCA_964508865.1 uncultured Bacteroides sp.
GCCTGCAGCTCAACTCCGAAAGCATCAACACCTGGAAAGCCGGCGTTGAACGCGCGCTGAAAAAATATGTGCCCAGCGGCACTTCGGCCAGCGGCCACAAGTGTCCGAACTGCGGCCAGGAAACCCTTGTTTATCAGGAAGGCTGCCTGGTTTGCACCTCCTGCGGAACCAGCAAGTGCGGCTAACGGCTATGGCGATTATCCGCGTTCTGACTCCATTGCTGCCACCGGGGCGCTCGGTTGTTTGCTGCGGCTCGTCGCCGCTGCTGGGCAACTGGAATCCGGCGGCCGCGCCCCTGATGAAGCGCTCGGGCATTCCGCTCTGGACCCTCGAATTGCCCGAGCAGTTGCCGGCCGACACCGAGTTTAAGTTCGTGATTGTCAGCGACGACCAGTTTCAGTGGGAAGACGGCCCAAACCGCCGCCTCGATGCCCCCGGGCCGCTCGACTTCCGCGGCAAGGAGCGCTGGCGCGCAGCCGGAGTTGCCGTGCCGGTGTTTTCGCTCCGCTCCGAGGCCGACTGCGGCTGCGGCGACTTCGAAGACCTCAAGCTTCTGGTTGACTGGGCCGCCGCCACCGGCCAGCAGATAATTCAGATTCTGCCGGTCAACGACACCACCATGACCCGCACCAGCAGCGACTCCTACCCCTACAGCGCCATATCCTCCTTTGCGCTCCATCCGCTCTATTTGCGCCCGCAACTGCTCGGCCAGCTGCCCGACGCCGCCGGGCGCCGCCGCTTCGAGCAGGAGCGGAAGCGCCTCAACGAGTCGCCCACTGTTGACTATCCCGCCGTAGTGGCCCTGAAGGAGGCCTACGCGCGTGCTATCTATAAGGTGAAAGGCCCGGAAGAAACAACCTCGAGGCCGTTTGCCGACTTCGTGGCCGACAATGCCGAGTGGCTGCTCCCCTACTGCGCCTACTCGGTCCTGCGCGACTCCGGCCGCCGCGAGCCTTACTCGCCCGGCATGGTGGCACAATTAGCGCTCGAAAACACCGACGGCAACTTTTTGTTCTACGCCTGGTTGCAGTATCACCTGCACCTGCAGCTGCTCGCCGCATGCCGCTATGCGCGTTCGCGAGGGGTTGCAGTCAAGGGCGATATTCCCATCGGCGTGAGCCCCGACAGCGTCGACGCCTGGCAATATCCCGAACTCTTCAACCTCGACAGTTCGGCCGGCGCTCCGCCCGATGCCTTTGCGGCCGACGGCCAGAACTGGGGCTTCCCAACCTATAACTGGCAGCGCATGGCGGCCGACGGCTTTGCCTGGTGGCGCCGCCGCCTCGGAGCCATGGCCAGATATTTCGACGCCTACCGCATTGACCATATCCTCGGATTTTTCCGCATTTGGGAGATTCCAGCCGGCGTCAGCTCCGGACTGCTCGGCCATTTCTCGCCCGCGCTGCCCATGAGCCCCGACGAAATGCTGCGCGACTTCGGCTTCGCCTTCGACCCTTCGATGGCAATAGCCCCGGCCGAAAAGCCGACCGACCTGATCTTTATCGAAGACCCGCGGCAACCGGGCTTATACCACCCGCGCATAATGGGCTACGAAACCGAAGCGTTCAAGCAACTCACCGAAGCGCAGCAACAGGCCTACCGCGCTCTGCACGAGCACTTTTTCTACCACCGCCACAACGACTTCTGGCGCCAGTCGGCCCTGCTCAAGCTCCCCGCGCTGGTCAACGCCACGCCCATGCTCGCCTGCGCCGAAGACCTCGGCATGATTCCGGCCTGCGTGCCCGGAGTGCTCGACTCGGAGCGCATTCTGGCACTTGAGGTTCAGCGAATGCCCAAAGAATTCGGCGTTAGCCTGGCCAATCCGCTGGTCTACAGCTGGATGAACGTTGCAACAACCTCAACCCACGACATGCCCCCGCTGCGCCTCTGGCTCGAAACCGAAGGACTCGACTCGTCGCCCCGCGCTTGCCGTTCGTTTCTCGAAACCCACGCCCAGTCGCCGGCAATGCTCGCCATTTTCCCGATTCAAGACTGGCTCGCCGCATCCGAAACACTGCGCCGCACCGACGCCGCCGAGGAGCAGATCAACATTCCCGCCGACCCCAACCACTACTGGCGCTACAGATTGCACATTACGTTGGAGCAAATGTTAAAATCAGCCGAATTTCGCGACAAAGTTGTTAAAATTGCGGCTTTGCGATAATTATTTTGCTAAAAAATTTGCAATCAATAAAAAAATGTGTAAATTTGCGACTGAATATATCCCCCGACATATCATCTCCTTACCCTAATTTAAAAATTCTAATCATTTACTAATCAACCAACTAATCATCAATCATGAAGAAATTTACTCTTCTTGCCATGCTCGCCGTGTGCGCAGGTACGATGTACGCTCAGGGAACCGTGAACGGCCTGAAGCTCAGCGACGAAAAAAAAGGCACCTATTATTACTACCGCGTCCGCAACATGCGCGCTATGCGTCTTGACTACACCAACGGTACGCTGAAAAACATGAAAGGTGACTCCGTTAACACTGACCGCGGCGGTTTTTATCAGTCCGCATTCCAGGCCGACGGCGTAACCCCCACTCCCAAAATCTCCGAACACCCCTACATGGGTCTGTCGAACCTCGGCGGTAACTGGTGGCTCTCGTTCGCCAACGACGAAGGTTTTGACTTCGAACCCTTCCAGAGCGTTGACGCTAACGGTATCAAAAACGGCATTAAGGAAATCAAAAATGCCGATACCGAATTCTGGTACTTCGTTTCCGGCGGTAACGGCTATCCCGGTTCCGTTATGATTAAGAATGCCGTTATCAAGGGTTCTGTTGCCACCACCCACAAGACCGTTCAGGACGCTATTGGCTACAACCGCTCCAACATGGACTTCAACACCGGTACGACCAACCGCTACTGGGTTCTGCCCGTTAAGCCCGCTTTCGAAGCCACTCAGGACACAGTTGACTGGTGCGAAGCTATCCTCGAGCACCTCACCCTCGAAGATTTCGACGCCGCTTTCGCTTTTTCGCTGAAAGACACCATTTCTAATCAGAATGGTTTTAAGGATCAGTGCCTTGACATGAACAACTACATCAACGTTAAGATCTACGCTCCTCAGTTCGACGAAAACGGTGACACCGTCCGCAACGATAACGGCAATGTTGTTTACAACCGCTATGGTTTCGCCGGCGTTGACCGCACCTGGTCGCCCGTAACCGTTACCTCCAACAAGAACCACTGGGAAAACAACGGTTCAATCTTTTTCGTAAACGAAGCTGATGCTGCCGAAGCAGAGGCTGCAAAAGAACGTTACCAGAAAGTTATTGAAGACGGTTTCAAAGATGGCGCAATGGAAAATGCCAAGCTGCTCTTCAGAAACAACATCAGCACCATTGAAGGCTGGCTTAAAGTTCCCGCAATTTGGAATGAAGACGTTCATGGCCAGCTGCGCGCAATCCAGCAGTTCTGCCAGAACTGGAATGGCGAAGGTGCCGACCTCTCCGCTGTAAAAGACCCCGACTCCCGCGACGCATATATCGCAACCGTTGAAAAGATCGTTAACCAGAAGCTCGCTGAAGCTGCTTCTCTCGTAGGCGAAGGCTGCAAGGTTAAATTCCAGAACCAGCTCGCTCTGCGCGACCTCAACACTTACGTTAACGAACTCGAAAATGTTGACCCCGATCTCCAGCTCGGCAACGCCTACCTCTGCGCCGGCGGTAGCATCTACTATCGTCAGGGTTCATCGCCCGTTTACTGCGACCAAGACGAAGCCTTCGAAGAATACTTTGGCATGGGCGTAGTTCCTCAGCTCGAAGAAAACTACATTGAAGAAGACGCTATCTGGGAACTCGTTCCCGTTAAAGGCACCGCTTACTTCTACCTCTACAACAGCCTGAACGACTGCTACATCCGCAAGTGCCATGACATGTACACCTTCCTCGGTGGCGACGAATATCTCGGCGACGCAAAAAACATCTCTGAATATGGCTGGGCTACTACCGATAACATCGAAGACGCTTGTCCCTTCACCTTCCAGGCTTGCCCCAACGAAGAAGGCCAGACCATGCCCAATGAAGACCAGCTCGAATTGATTGGCGGAGCCGGCCTGGACCTCGACGTTACTAACAAGGTTCGTCTGCACGCTGAATACGACTACTATACCTTCAACCCCGGCACTCAGAAATATGACGTGCAGCACGTAGAAGCAAACATCCACCGCGGTTCCGCCGGTTCTGACTACAACTTCGTTAACTGGGGTCCCACCTACAACAACTGGTTCTCCGACACCAACGCCTTCAAGGTTGAAAACGTTGAATACGGTGGCATCAGCGAAGTTGCTGCTTCGAAGGTTAAAGCCAACGGTATCTATGACCTGCAGGGCCGCCGCGTAAACAAGGCCGGCAAGGGCATCTTCATCGTTGACGGCGTTAAGATCTACAACCGCTAATTCAACCCACTTCCGACTAACCCTGAGAGGGCCGCAAACCGCGGCCCTCTCGTCGTTTTTAGGGCAATTCTGCAAATTTTCGGCCGAATTGTTGACTATTCCCGAAAAAGTTCCTATATTTGCAGAATAATTCCTACACAACATAGTTTAATCACATTATAACCACAATCAAGACCTATGAAGAGAGTCTATACATTCGGCAATGGTAAAGCCGAAGGTAATGCCAACGACCGCAACCTGCTCGGTGGCAAAGGCGCTAACCTCGCCGAGATGAACCTTCTGGGCATGCCCGTGCCTCCCGGCTTCACCATCACCACCGAAGTCTGCACCGAGTACACCCAGTATGGCCGCGACGAAGTAGTTAAACGCATTCAGAAAGACGTTGAAAAAGCAATTGCCCACGTTGAAGAACTCACCGGCCGCAAATTCAACGACCCCAGCAACCCGCTGCTCGTTTCAGTACGCTCCGGCGCCCGCGCTTCGATGCCCGGCATGATGGACACCGTTCTGAACCTCGGCATGAACGACGCCACCGTTGCTTCGCTCGCCGAAAAGAGCGGCAACCCCCGCTTTGCCTGGGACTCCTACCGCCGCTTCGTTCAGATGTATGGCGACGTTGTTCTCGGCATGAAGCCCAAATCGAAGACCGACGTTGATCCCTTCGAAGAAATCATGGACAAAATGAAGGAAGCCAAAGGCGTTAAGCTCGACACCGAACTCGACGTTGAAGACCTCCAGACTCTCGTAAAAGAATTCAAAGCCGCCGTTAAGGACTTTACCGGCAAGGACTTCCCCGACTCCGCATGGGAGCAGCTCTGGGGTGGCATCTGCGCAGTGTTCGACAGCTGGATGAACGAGCGCGCCATTCTTTACCGCCGCATGAACCAGATTCCCGAAGAATGGGGCACCGCCGTTAACGTTCAGGCTATGGTTTACGGCAACATGGGCAATAACTCCGCTACAGGTGTGGCATTCAGCCGCGACGCCGCTACCGGCGAAAACATCTTCAACGGCGAATACCTCATCAACGCTCAGGGCGAAGACGTGGTTGCCGGCATCCGCACCCCGCAGCAGATCACGGTTGAAG
>CAZDVP010000122.1:0-5479 GCA_964508865.1 uncultured Bacteroides sp.
CGACCCCTCCCAAACCATCACCTACACCCTCACCAAATCCTAATGCCCCATACAGAATTCTTTTGTTGGGGTTCACTAATTGCTGGTATCATTGCTAAAAAATTACTATATTTGCACAAGTTGAACTAAATATCGATTGCTATGTCCGCCATTCTTCACTTCATATTTGTCATATTGGCTAATGCCTTTATGCTGTTCATGCTCCTTGGCTTGATATATTTAATCGGTCTGATTATATATATGTGCATCCAGATTGCCAAAGGGAAGGGGAGTGGATGGCTGCCGTGGCTTTAGCAGCCATGAACAGCAGCGCATCGGTCCGCAAGGGGAAAAATCTCAGGATTAGTAACCTCAATGGAATCTACTGGCTGGTTAAACGGAAATCTTTAAAAACCGCGAAGAAGCCATTCTGGTGAGGGAGGATAACGGCTTTAAAAGTGGCCATATTTAAAGTGTAACTTTAAGTTTTGTTGTTTAAATGTTTTACAAAAATGTTGCTTGTATCACATTGCTATACAATGCCTTATGAGGGTATGTTTTACTATTGTTTTACAATTGTTTTACGAAAATTGGTCTTTAAACGACATGAATTTTTCAATTGAGCTGAGGGTCGTCCAGCTATATTATTGATATTCAAACTCATAAATGTAAAACAATTGTAAAGCTTTTTCAGTACAAAAACGCATACCAAGTGCTGGAAGTTGGTGAAAACAGGGTAATCTGGTGTAAAATGACATAAGAAAAAAGTGTTGAAATGCCTGTTGTAACTTCTTGCATTTCAACACTTTTACCGGCTTGAGCGATAGACGGGGGTCGAACCCGCGACCCTCAGCTTGGGAAGCTGATGCTCTACCAACTGAGCTACTATCGCGTTTGGTTGGCGCAAAGTTAGCTAATTTTTTGGAAAAGCCAATGTTTTTGGAGATTTTTTTGTATTTTTGCACTTTGGAATGAGCAAGAAAGTTTATTATCGCTATAATGAGCAGTCGGGCAGTTATGAGCGCGTTTATCCGTCGCGCAAGTCCCGCTGGTTTGCCGCGCTGAGCCGCCTGGCGGCGTCGGTTGCGTTGGGCGCGCTGGTGTTTTTCTTGCTCAACGGTGTTATTGATTTGCCTAAGGAGCGGATGCTTCGGGCTGAGAATGAGCAGCTTCGCGACGAAATGGATATGCTCAATGCGCGAATGGACCGCGCGCAGGCGGTGATGTCGGACTTGGCTGACCGCGATAATAATTTTTATCGGGTTATGATGCAGGCTGACCGCATTTCGGATTCGAAGCGTTATGCGGGTCTGGAGCGCCAGGCGCTGGGTTCGCTCAACGATAAGTCGCTGGCGGGCGAATTGATTGAAAAGATGAATCTGCTGGAGCGCGAAATAGTTGTTCAGAGCCAGAGTTTCGACGAGTTGCGGCGTCTGGCCGGTTCGCGCGCCGACCGTCTGAGCCATATCCCGGCGATTCAGCCGGTGAGCGAGCTGATGTTGAAGCAAATGGCCAGCGGTTATGGCCAGCGTGTTGACCCGGTTTACGGCACTATGAAGTTCCACGAGGGAATGGATTTTGCGTGCGACGTCGGGACTCCGGTTTATGCCACGGGCGACGGAACGGTCAAGGCGGCCGACTGGCATAGCGGCTATGGCAACCGTATTGACATTGACCATGGGTTTGGCTATCTGACGCGCTATGCGCATTTGTCGAAGATTTCGGTCAAACCGGGTCAGAGCGTTAAGCGCGGCGATTTGATCGGTTTGTCGGGCAACACGGGCAAGAGCACCGGCCCGCACGTTCACTATGAGGTACGCCTGAAGGATGTGCCTCAGAATCCGGTCAATTATTATTTTTATGATTTAACGCCCGAGGAGTATGCGGCAATGATTGAGCATGCCGAGAATGCCGGGCACGTTATGGACTGAAGCTTACCTATGAACGAAGAATTTTCGAAAAGTTATTATCGCATACGCGAGGTCAGCGAGTTGCTTGGCGAACCGGCCAGCACGTTGCGCTACTGGGAGTCGGTTTTTCCGCAACTGAAGGTGAAACGCAACGACAAGGGTACGCGCTACTACACTCCGGCCAACATCGAAACCTTGCGCCAGATCCGCTATCTGGTTGTTGACCGCGGGCTGAAAATCGAAGCGGCGGCGGAGCAGATGCGAGTGTCGTCGGATTCGGTTGCGGCCAAGCAGCGGGCCATTGAACGACTGCAGAGCATCCGTCAGGCGCTTGTTGGCCTTCGGGATGCCCTGCATGAGTATCGTTGAGTCTTAAGGTCGGAGGGCTTAGAATCTGAACACTACTTCGGCCACGAATACGTCGGGCGAGTAGCCGCCTTCTTTATAGTCGAAATATTTTTCGTAGTTCAGGCGAACGTCGGCGTGAACGGCCTTATAGGAGCAGGTCAGGGTCGAGCCGATAGTTGCTCGCTTGCGGCCGGGCTGCTCAACCATTTTGTTGAGGTCGAAGTGGTCGGTCATGCCATCGAAGCGGCCCTGTATCGACCAGCGGTTGAATGCGCCCCATTTAACGGGCTTGTGCCAGTCAACGTAGGCAACATAGGAGTGGGTGCTCTTCCGGTGGCCGCCACAATAGTTTTTGAGCATATATTCGGCAGCGGCAAGAACGTTAGAGTTTTCCCAGCTCAGCGCGCCGTCGACCAGGTTTGCACGCAGGCCATGGTCGTTCGGCTTGATTGAGCCATAGCCAAGGTCAAGCTTGAAACCTTCAGGCAGTTTCACAGAGGCTTTGCCGGCATAGGCTACGTCTTTGCTCCATTTCTGGCCGCCGGAAAAGGTGATGGTATAGGGGTTGAACACACCGAATTCAAGCGTGAGGGGGGTGTGAGGAATGGCGTAGCCGACTTTTGCACCTACGGCGCGATAGTTCATGATCTGATTGCCCATGAACGAGCGGTTGGCGAAAATATAGTTTGCCGGAGCGCGGAAAGGCTCAACGCCGAACGGCATGCGGAACTGACCGGCCTGAGCATAGAGGCCCTTGATGATGTCGAACTTGCCGTAGGCGTCGAGAATCTGCATCATGCTGTTGTCATATTCCGTTTGGATGAAGTAGCTGATCGAGGGGTGGATTTTGCCGCCAACGGTCAGACGGGCGTTGCGCACGCGGAAGCGCTGCATTCCGGAGTTGGTGTTCATTTCCCAGCGTGCACGGATAACGCCGTGGAGCTCGGGAGTGTAGCTGAACGCCTTTTCCTCGGCAGCGCCCGAAAGGGACGCTGCCAGGAAAACCGCGCATATTGTTTTCTTAAAGGATACCATATTTGCCGGCAAGGATAAGAACAGTGTAACCGAGAACCAGACCGAAAGCACCCATGATGATACCGGTCTTGACCATATCTTTCTGCTTGATCATGCCGGTGGCATCGGCCAGGGCATTCGGCGGGGTTGAAATCGGGAGAATCATGGCAACCGACGAACCTACGGCAACGCCGATGAGCAGGGTACTAACGCCGCCAAGCTCGAGCAGCGAGGGCATGTTGGAACCAACGACTGCCAGAATCGGAACGAACAGAGCTGCAGTTGCGGTGTGGGAAATGAAGTTTGCCATCAGGTAGCAAATCAGACCGGAGCCGACAATAACCATTACAGCCGACCATTCTTCGAAAGGAATCGAGGTGATAAGGTGAGTGGCCAGACCGCTCTGGTTGAGGGCAACGCCGAGCGAGAATGCGCCGGCAACCATCCAGAGGATTGACCAGGAAATTTCTTCGAGGTCGCGCTTAACAATAACACCCGTAATGGCAAGCACGCCAACCGGCAGCATGGCAACGACGTTGGCGTTAACGCCGGTAATCGAGTCGGTGAGCCAGAGCAGAATGGTTACGGCAAAAGTTACGTAAACAACATAGTTGCGCCAGTCGGTTTTGATGTGCTTGTCGTCGATTTCCAGGTGAATGGTCTTTTGCTTGAAGGGGAACATTGCGCGCAGAACCATCCAGGCGATAAAGAGCAGCAGCAGGGTCAGCGGAACCATTACGAGCATCCACTGGCCGAAGCCAATGCCGAGGTTCATGCCTTCGGGGTCGTTGAGATATTTCAGGGCAATGGCATTGGGAGGGGTGCCGATAGGAGTGCCCATGCCGCCGATGTTCGCACCGATGGGAATTGCCAGAGCCAGACCGATTTTTCCTTTACCGTCGGCCGGCAGAGCCTTGAGCACCGGGGTCAGGAAGGTGAGCATCATGGCCGCGGTTGCGGTGTTGGAGATAAACATCGAGAACAGGGCGGTTACGAGAATGAAGCCGAGAAGCACGTTTTCACTCTTGGTGCCGAACGGGCGGAGCATCACTTTGGCCAGCTTAACATCGAGGCCGCTCTTGGTTGCGGCAATGGCGATGATGAAGCCACCGATAAAGAGCATGATGGTCGGGTCGGCGAAGCAAGCAAGAATGGACTTGTAGCTCACCAGGTTGGTGAATTTTTCGCCGGCTTCGTTGGTTTGCATGAACCAGAGGGCGGAGTCGGAGGTAGTGAACAGCAGAAGCACAACTACCATGAGCGAAGTGGTCCAGGCGGGAACAGCGTCGAAGAACCACATCAGGGCCGCGAAAGCGAAGACTGCGATAACGCGCTGTTCAATAGCGTTAACGTCATGAAGGCCGTAGGATGCGGCGGGAATAAACCAGAGGAGGAGGGTAACGATTACCGCGATTGAAATCTTAAGGGTTCTGATGCCCAGAGGATTCTTGGCTGCGCGGTGCTCTTTCTTCCGCTGCGTGTAGGAGTCGAGCAGATGAAAGCCGTGGAAATTTTTAAACATAGATAATGTAGATGATTGTGGTTATGAAATCGTTCAAAAACGAGTGCAAAGTTACAAATAATAGCCGACCCGTCCAAACAGCGCCCCAAGTTTTTTTGCTTGGGGCGCCGCATAAAATCGTTTGGTGCGTCGGGTCAGGATATGGTTGCCGAGAATGTTTCTGCAAAGTAGCGCAGCGCGGGATTCTCCTTCAGCAGGTGGTCGAGAACCTGTGTTTCGGTCCACACGGCAGGCGAGTTGCCGCCGTCGGCCAGTTCCACGGCAAAGAGAATGTTGTCGTTGTGCAGGCGCCGGCGAATGAAATCATGAACGGACGGCAGGCTATCGGTCAGAATTTTCTGCTGGGCCTCGCTGCTGACGCAAACAATGAACCTATCGCCGTTGGCTCGGCGCGGGTGGTAGGACTTCAATATGTTATTGAGCGCAACAGCCGCGGGGTTCATGGTTGCGCATGCCGTCCAGGCCACCTGCAAAGCCGCGTCGGTGTAGGCATCTTCCTCGCGCGCCTTTGCGGCGGCTTGCGGGGCCGGCGAGTTGCTTGCGGCCTGCTGCTGTTGGGTAGCGGCGCCGGTCTTTATGGAGATTCGCGGGCCGAAAGTGGGCGCGACCGAAGGCATCGGCCGGGCCGGTTGCGGGCGTGGAGTCGCGGGCTGCGCGACTTGCTGAGCCGCAGGTTGAGCGGCCGGTTGAACGTTCGGCTGAGCCG
>CAZDVP010000123.1:0-5437 GCA_964508865.1 uncultured Bacteroides sp.
TTCTCTGCCACAAGCAGCGCGCCAAGGCCAACGTTGTTGAAAAAATGACCGTTATCGGCGACGTTAAGGACAAGAACGTTATCATTATCGACGACATGGTCGACACCGCCGGCACCATGACCAAGGCAGCCGACCTGATGATGGAAAACGGCGCCAAGAGCGTGCGCGCCCTCTGCTCACACGCCATTATGAGCGACCCCGCCAGCGAACGCGTTGACAAGTGCGCCCTGACCGAACTGATGTTCACCAACTCGATTCCGTTCACCAAGGATTGCAAAAAGGCTACCATTCTGAGCGTTGCCCACCTCTTTGCCGACACTATCCGCAGGGTCCACAACAACGAATCTATTTCCAGCCAGTATATTATCTGATGAAATCACGCTCCCGCAAGGATGATGCCGCCGCGCGCATTCTCCGCGCAAAAGGCAATCCGGCGGAGCTCGACAAAATACTTCAGGATGAATGTCGCCGCCGAGCCAGCACAAAGCTCGCGGCGACATTGCTTTCGGCTCCCGCCTTCCGCTTCCCCACGGCGCTGAGCGCCGAGCAGGCTTCGGCCGACAGCGTGGCGGAGTTTCACGCTTCGCTGCTCAGTGGCGGAGAAAAGGTTGTTGACCTGACCTGCGGACTCGGAATCGACGCGTTCCACCTGGCAAAGCGGGCAGACTCGGTCGTTTGTCTGGACCTTGATCAGACTGTTGCGGCAGCAATTGAGCCGAATGCCGCGAGCCTCGGGCTCACCAACGTAGCGGCAGTCAACGCCGATTGCCGCCAATGGCTCGAACAGCAGCCGGAAGCCTCGTTCGACGTTGCATTTATTGACCCGGCCCGGCGTGCCGCCGACGGCTCAAGACTTTACTCCCTGACCCAGTGTGCTCCGGATGTGTGCGAACTTCTTCCGGCCATCAGGCGCGTTGCCAAAAGGCTGATTATCAAAGCGTCGCCAATGCTCGACGTTTCGCATTGCATCGGCGAGCTGCCCGGAGTTTGCGATGTTTATGCAGTTGGCACACGCAACGAGTGTAAAGAACTACTGTTTGACCTACGTTTCGACCGGCTCGCCAAACCCGCCCGCATTCATGCCCACACGGTAGGGCAGGGGACCGTCAGCATTCCGGCCGAACCCAAGACGGCGCGTTATGCAACCGAGCTGATTCCGGGAGATACGTTGGGCGAGCCATGGCCGGCGGTTATGAAAACTCAGCCGCGCGGCGTTCTCGACGGAGAGCAGCTACATCCGTCGACCTTCCTTTTCCGCAACCCGCCGACAGGTTTCCCCGGAAATATATATGAGGTTGCAAGAGTGGAGCCGTTTTCGTCGTCGAACCTGCGCAAACTGGCCAAGGAAAAGATTATGGCTTCGGTTGCAACGCGAAACTTTCCGCTGTCGGCCGACGAGCTGCGTAAGCGACTCAAAGCATCCGAAAACTCCGAAATGCGACTGATGGCCACAACGTTGAGTTCCGATAAACAAATACTCGTTTTTTTGCGTGCAATTCACGAAAAAAATTCGTAAATTTGCACGTAATTTTTTTCAAAAAACGACTATGGCTAACGACTGGCAAAACGCGTTGCAATCATTGCTGAGCAACGGCAATCTACCCGAAGGCACCGAACCGGCGCCCCAGCAACCGTCAAAGCCCCGCCAGACCGGCAAACTGATTGTTGACATCGAACGCAAAGGCCGCGCCGGCAAAACTGCGACGATTATCAGCGGCTTTACTCTTCCTGACGAGGAAATAAAAAAGTTGGCCACCGAACTCAAAACAAAACTCGGCACAGGCGGCTCAGCGCGCGGAGGCGAAATTCTGATTCAAGGCGAACGCCGCGAAGCAGTTTGCAACCTGCTCAGGTCAATGGGCTATAAGGTATGACCAATGAGGGTAATCTGAACGTTTACCGCGCTTCGGCCGGTTCGGGCAAGACCTTTCATCTTGCTCTGACCTACATTACCCTGCTATTAGGCTATAAAAGCGAATCCGGCCGCTATCTCCTGTTCAAGGCCGACGATATGCGCCGTCACCGCGAAATCCTCGCCATTACATTCACCAATAAGGCCACAGCCGAAATGCGGAGCCGAATTGTTGAAGAGCTGAACACTCTTGCAAATCCGGCAAGCAAGAGCGCATATCTGCCGCATCTCAGGTCGCTGCTCGGCTACGATGCTTCAGACCCGACTCCCGACAACGATATCCGCCAAAGCGCGCGTCGCGCCCTCGATTCGATTCTGTTTGACCTCGGCGAAATCCAGATCAGCACCATTGACGCATTCTTTCAGCGGGTTCTCCGCTCGTTTGCCTACGAAGCGGACCTTGCGGGAAACTATGAACTATCGCTTGAAGATAAGCAGATAACCGAGCAAGCTATCAATGAGTTGCTCGCACTCTCATGTGGCTATCGCTCAACTGTCAAGCCGAAGAATCTCAACCCCGACGTTCTGGCAAAACGAATTTCGAACCTGATAACGAACCAGGTTCTAAATGGCGAGGAATATAAAATTTTCAACTCCAAAAGCTCGCTCAGGTCCGAGCTCGTAAAATTCGTTAATGCCTTGTCGGGCGAAGACTATCAGACCAAAGGAGCTGATATTGAGGAATTTCTTGCCATTCCCGGCGCTATAGAAAACTTCGAAGAAGCGCTTAAACATAAACGCAGCGAGCTCTATACGCAGCTGCTCGAATTCATTACGCGCGTAAGGTCAAGCGCAATAAATGAATACCTGTCTTCAGCGCTCTCTAATGCCTTCAACCTCATTGAGCAGGGAAGGCTGCGCGACCTTTCGCGAGCCAATTTCAGCTATTTCTCGCCTAATTATGCCACTCCGGAAAAACTGATTCTGGTCAAAGGAAAGAAGCAGTTCCCGGATGAATCAGTCCGGTTCTTCAATGACTTAGCATCTATTTCAGAACCGTTCAGCCGGCTCTGCACAATAGAAACCATGTTGGCCAACATGAAGTATTACGGCCTGTTTCATGAGGTCCTGAAAGTGCGTCAGGCACTGAAGGTGCACCTCAACACCGTTATGCTCTCTGACACCAATACTCTGCTCAACAAGATTATAGGCGACGACACGACGCCATTCATCTATGAACGGATTGGCCGCCGGCTACAACATTTTCTGATTGACGAATTTCAGGACACCTCAAAACTGCAGTGGAAAAACCTAAAGCCACTGTTGGCTGAGAGCCTCTCGGAAAATCATGAGAACCTGATTATCGGCGACGTTAAGCAATGTATCTACCGCTTCCGCAATTCTGACCCTCAACTTTTGGCAAATGAACTCGAAAAGACGGCTGATATAAAGAATCACTTCAACCCGAAGTCGCTCGATTCAAACTGGCGCAGCTCCAAAACGGTCGTTGACTTCAATAACCTTCTTTTCAGCGAAGCAGGCCGGATAATTGCATCGCAAGTCAATGATTCTAAGGCAGACGCGTATCTCAATGTGGCCCAAAAGGCAGAACAGTCTAACCTGCCCGGGTATGTGAATATAGCTCTGAACATCAACGAAAAAACAGGTCCGACAGTCGACCCGATAACCAGAATGGTCGAGCACATTGCGCGCCAGCTTGCAAACGGCTTCACACCGGGCGACATAACAGTGCTCGTCAGAACCAACAAAGAAGGCAAGACAATCGTTGGCGAACTGCTTGATGCAGTAAACTGCGGCAAACTGCCGGCATCGACCCAGGTTCTTTCAGACGAAGCGCTCTACGTCAGCTCGGCCAAGTCTGTTAAATGGCTCGTCGGCTGCATGCGCCAGATGCTTCAACCGGCTCCAAAACAAGAGGTTGCAGCGGGTAAACTTCCCCCGATGACCGACTATGACCTCGACTTCATCAACGAGCGCATCCTCATCAATGAACGGGATAACAACATCGACGACCCGGTTAGCGCCGCAATCAGCGAATTCAACAATCACCGCACCAACCGCCGGGAAACTGACACCAACGCCGCCGACAGACTCCGGCGAGCTTCCGGTCAATCGCTGTATGAAATCGTTCAGGCGCTGTTGAGCCAGATGCCGCTCCAGGAGCTACTGACAACCGAAGCACTCTATATCAATGCCTTTCAGGACCTGGTTATAGACTATTGCCGCGGCAAAGCTCCATCATTAAGCGGATTCCTCAAGCTTTGGGACGAAGAACTCGAAGCTAAAGCCGCAGTGGGGCTGGTTGAGGGAGTCAACGCCATCCGGGTAATGACTATTCATAAGTCAAAAGGCCTGGAATTCAAGTGTGTGCATCTCCCGCTCATCGGTGGAGCCCTCGACGAAGAAAAAACTACCCGCTGGTATGACGTTTCCGAATTCCTCAACAGCCTCGAACTCGGAGTTGACGTTCCCCACTATTTCCCCTTGAACGCTCATTTCCGCAACACCGGCAGCATGCCCTACGAACTCACGGCTTTTGCCGACCAGATAAAAGAGTATAAGGACGACCAGACTATTGACGAACTCAACAGCCTGTATGTCGCCTTTACGCGCGCCGAGCAGGAACTGATCGTAACGCTCAACTCGCGCTCAAAGAACCTTGACGTAATGACCGCCGCCGGCTTGCTCTGGCCGATTATTGAAGCTAACTATCCGCAGGCAGCTAACGCCGACTGCATTGAAATCGGCAGCCCCACAACTCCTAAAACTAAAAACAAAGCAAAGAAACAGATAATAAACATTGACTCATATAAAATCCAAAACCGCGAAGATATGTGGCGCCACACCAAGGCCTCACAACTTAGCGACTCAGGCGAACTTCTTTAAACTCACAATAAACAACTAATCTTTTAACCAAAAATTCACCACTCATGGATATTCATCCTCTATTTTGGCTCGTCCCCGCAGCCTCAATTCTGGCTCTCCTTTTCGCGCTGTTCTTCTATCGTCAGATGAAGAAAGAGAGCGAAGGAACGCCGCTCATGGCAAAAATTGCCTCCCATGTGCGTCAAGGCGCCATGTCGTATCTGAAGCAGCAGTACAAAATCGTAAGCATCGTTTTTGTCTGCCTCGTGATTATTTTCGCAATCATGGCCTATGGCTTTAACCTTCAGAACAAATTCGTTCCCATAGCCTTCCTTACCGGCGGCTTCTTCAGCGGCCTCAGTGGCTTCCTCGGCATGAAGACCGCCACCTACGCTTCCGCCCGCACTGCCAACGCAGCCAATAAGTCGCTCAACGACGGTTTGCGAGTAGCCTTCCGCTCCGGCGCCGTTATGGGCCTGGTAGTTGTTGGCCTCGGTCTGCTCGACATCTCATTCTGGTATCTTCTTCTCGACTGGCTGGTTGATGAAGCAGGCGTAAGCAAACTCACCGTAATCACCACCACCATGCTCACCTTCGGCATGGGCGCTTCAACCCAGGCCCTGTTTGCTCGTGTTGGCGGCGGCATCTACACCAAAGCTGCCGACGTTGGCGCTGACCTCGTTGGCAAGGTAGAAGCCG
>CAZDVP010000124.1:0-5393 GCA_964508865.1 uncultured Bacteroides sp.
GAGGTCGAACGTTACCGCATCGGGCTGAACGTCGAGAACCAGCAGCATCGGGCCGTCGACGCTCTGGGCCAGAAACGGAGCCTCTATGGCATCGATTTCCGCCTTGTCAGTCAGGCGATAACCGCGCGAATCAATGCCGTAGCTCTCCAGCAGTTTCGACAGCCCGAAGAGCGACTTAAACGAAAGCGCATGAAACTGCGCGTCGGAATAGTCGGCGGTGTGTGGCACCTGCAGCGCCTCCAGCCACCGCGTAAAAATCGTAGGTATAGCCATTTCGTCAATAATTACTCTATCCTATCAACGCCTATGCCCCTGCCATAGTTCTTTAGCCGGCGCAGAATCGGGTTTGGTTTGTTGAGTTTTTTGTTGTAACTTTGCGGTGTTGAAACCTAACCACATATCATCACCTTATAAGTAATAGCCATGCTTGAATTAAGCGAAATTTACAATGCATCGCGAGTGCTGAAGGGCGTTGCCCGCCGCACCCCCATCATGTTCGCCTCTCGCCTGAACGAGGAGGCCAAAGTTCACCTCAAGTGCGAAAACCTTCAGAACACCGGCTCCTTTAAGCTGCGCGGCGCTTATTACAAGATTTCGCAACTCACCGACGAAGAAAAGAGCCGCGGCGTTATTGCCTGCTCGGCCGGCAACCACGCTCAGGGCGTTGCTCTCGGCGCTACCCGCAACGGCATCAAGTCGATTATCTGCCTTCCCGCCGGCGCTCCGGTCAGCAAGGTAGAGGCAACCAAGGGCTATGGCGCGGAGGTTTGTCTGGTTCCGGGCGTCTACGACGACGCTTATGCCAAGGCAGTTGAGCTGCGCGACGCCAACGGCTATACGTTCGTTCACCCGTTTGACGACGAAAAGGTTATTGCCGGCCAGGGCACCATTGGCCTGGAAATTATCGAGGATATGCCCGAGGTTGAAGCCGTTATCGTTCCAATTGGCGGCGGCGGCCTGATTTCAGGTGTTGCCTTTGCCATTAAGCAGCTTCGCCCCGACGTTAAGGTTTATGGCGTTCAGAGCGAGGGTGCTCCTTCGATGTATAAATCGCTGAAGGAGGGCAAGCGCGTTCATTTGGATTCGGTCAAGACTATTGCCGACGGCATCGCCGTTAAGGAACCGGGCGAAAACACCTTCAACCTGATTTCGCAATATGTTGACGAAGTAGTAACCGTTAGCGAAGACGAAATCGCCGCCGCAATTCTGGCCCTGATGGAACAGAAAAAGCTGGTTAGCGAAGGCGCCGGCGCAGTAGCGGTTGCCGCTGCCATGTTCAACAAAGTGCCCATCAAGGGCAAGAACGTTGTTTGCGTGGTTTCGGGCGGCAACATCGACGTTACGGCTCATAACCGCGCCGTTCGCCGCGGTCTGGTCAAGGCCGGCCGCGATGCAGCGCTGGTTCTGGCCCTGCAGGACAAACCCGGTCAGCTGGCCGGCGTTTTGAACATCGTCAGCGAACAGGGCGGCAACATTGTCAGCATCACGCACGAACGCAACACCGACAACACCGAAGTAAACGGCAGCATCGTGCACCTGGATCTCGAAACCCGCGACCACAAGCACATCGCCGAAATCAAGGAAGCCCTCCAAAAAGCCGGCTACGTTATCGTTAAGTAAATGAACGACTACACCGAGCTCCGACTCGACTTCACCCCTTGCAACGCAGACATCACCGACGTGATGGCTGCGTTGCTGGCCGATGAAGGCTACGAAAGTTTCGTTGCCGACGAACGCGGCCTGACCGCCTACGTGCGTGCCGACCAATTCTCGGAAGCGGCAGTTGACCAGGCTTTGGAGCAGCTGCCGTTTGAAACCGCAGTGACCCGCACGGCCACCACCGTTGAGGGACAGGACTGGAACCACGAGTGGGAAAAGAACTATTTCAAGCCCATAGTTGTTGGCAACCGCTGCGTTATCCACTCGTCGTTTCACACCGACGTGCCCACTGCCGACTACGACATTGTTATCGACCCGAAAATGGCGTTCGGCACCGGCCACCACGCAACGACCTCGCAGGTCATTTCAGCTCTGCTCGACCTGGACCTGACGGGCAAAACGGTAACCGACATGGGTTCGGGCACCGGCATTCTGGCCATTCTGGCCGCCATGCGCGGCGCAGCCGAGGTCAGCGCCATAGAAATCGACACTCCCGCCTGGGAAAATGCCCTGGAAAACATAGGGCTTAACGGCGTTGGCGAGCGCATTAAAATGCTTAACGGCGATGCGTCGCTGCTCCCCACCCTGCCGAAAGCCGACGTTTTTCTCGCAAACATTAACCGCAACATCATAACCGCCGACCTGGGTGCCTACGTTGCCGCCTGCAACAGCGGCGCCGAAATCATTCTGAGCGGATTCTACGAGGCCGACATTCCGGTCATCATGGCCGTTGCCGAGCCGCTCGGACTCAGCGAAATAGCCCACACGGTTCAGAACGAATGGTGTTGCCTGAAACTACGCAAAAATGCATAACCGCCAAGAAAAAATTGAAGCGCTGGGGCGAGTAATCGACGTGTTGGAACGCCTACGCGTTGAATGCCCCTGGGACCGAAAGCAAACCAACCTGTCGCTGCGCCCGAACACAATAGAGGAGGTCTACGAACTGGCCGACGCCCTGATGGCCGACGATAATCCCAACATCCGCAAGGAGTTGGGCGACGTTCTACTGCACGTTCTTTTCTACTCGAAAATCGGCGAGGAGAAGGGTGAGTTCGACATTGTTGACGTTTGCGACGCGCTGAACGCCAAGCTGATTTACCGCCACCCGCACGTTTTCGGTCAGGTAAAGGCCGACGATGCCGAAACGGTTGTTCAGAACTGGGAAGCGCTCAAGCTCAAGGAAAAAGACGGCAACAAGACGGTGCTGGCCGGAGTTCCCAACGCCCTGCCGGCGCTGGTCAAGGCCTTCCGCATTCAGGAAAAAGCGGCCCACGTTGGGTTCGACTGGGAGGAGCGCAGCCAGGTCTGGGACAAGGTCAAGGAGGAAATCGCCGAATTTGAGGCCGAAGCCGAAAAGGGCGACTCCGACAAAATGGAAGCCGAGATGGGCGATATTTTCTTCGCTCTGGTTAATGCCGCCCGACTCTACGACATCACTCCCGAAAACGCCCTTGAGCGCACCAACCGCAAATTCATTAAGCGATTCACCTATCTGGAAGAGAAGGTGAAGGCATCGGGCCGCAACCTGCGCGACCTGACGCTGGGCGAAATGGACCAAATCTGGAACGAGGCCAAAGCCGCCGAATGATTCTCTGCATAACCGAGAAACCCTCGGTGGCCCAGGACATCGCTTCGATACTCGGCGCCACAACCCGCCGCGAAGGCTTCTTCGAGGGCAACGGCTATAACATAACCTGGACTTTCGGCCACCTGTGTGAGCTGAAGGAGCCCCACGACTACACCGACGCCTGGAAGCGCTGGTCGCTGGTTTCATTGCCGATGATTCCCGAGCGCTTCGGAATCAAGCTCAAGGCCGACAAAGGCATTGAAAAGCAGTTTGCAACCATTAAATCGCTCGTTGCGCAAGCCTCGGAAGTGATTAACTGCGGCGACGCCGGCCAGGAGGGCGAACTGATTCAGCGCTGGGTGCTCCAGCTGGCCGAATGCAAGGTGCCGGTCAAGCGCCTGTGGATTTCGTCGCTGACCGACGAAGCTATCCGCCAGGGATTTGCCGACCTGAAACCGGCTGTTGATTTCAACAACCTGTTCATGGCCGGCCTCTGCCGCGCAACCGGCGACTGGCTGCTGGGCATGAACGCCACGCGCCTCTATTCGCTCAAATATTCCCAGCCGGGAAAGGTGCTTTCAATCGGGCGCGTTCAAACGCCAACGCTGGCACTGATCGTTCGCCGCCACCAGGAAATCCAGAACTTCCGCCCCGAAGATTTCTGGGAGCTGAAAACGGTTTATCGCGGCGCCACATTCAACGCCACCTCAGGCCGCTTCAACGCCGAGGAGCAAGCCAGCCCGATTCTGGAGCGAATCAAGGCGCTGCCGCTAACCATTACGTCAGTCAGCAAAAAAGCAGGGCGCGAAGCCCCGCCGAGGCTGTTTGACCTGACCTCGCTCCAGGTTGAGTGCAACAAGCGCTGGGGCTGGACCGCCGACCGCACCCTGCAGCTGATTCAAACGCTCTACGAAAAGAAGGTTACGACCTATCCGCGCGTCGACACCACCTATCTGCCCGACGACGTTTACCCCAAAGTGCCCGACATTTTGCGGCGCATGACCCCCTACGCACCGCTGACCGCTCCGGTGCTCGCAGCCAAGATTCCGAAAAGCAAAAAGGTGTTCGACAACTCCAAAGTCACCGACCACCACGCCATTATCCCCACCGGCGAAGCGCCCAACCGGCTTGCGGGCGACGAAAAGCTGATGTATCACCTGATAGCCTTGCGGTTCATTGCCGCATTCTATCCCGACTGCGAATTTTCGACCACAACGGTCATGGCCAAGGTTGACGACGTTGAGTTCAAAACCACCGGCAAAGTCATTACCAAACCGGGCTGGCGCGACCTGTTTAAAAACGACAAGGCCGACGACGACAAAGAGGGCGACGACAAACTGCTGCCCGACTTCGTCCAGGGCGAAAGCGGACCCCACGAGCCGTCGCTGCTGAAAAAACAGACTCAGCCGCCAAAGCCCTACACCGAGGGCACCCTGCTGCGGGCAATGGAAACCGCCGGGCGCACGGTCGACGACGAAGAGCTGCGCGACGCCATGCGCGAAAACGGCATCGGGCGCCCGTCGACCCGCGCCGGAATCATTGAAACGCTGTTTCGCCGGCGCTACATTGCCCGCGAGCGCAAAAACATAGTGGCCACTCAGGCGGGCATAGACCTGATAGCCATGATTCGCGAGGAACTGCTGAAAAGTGCCAAACTCACAGGAATCTGGGAGAACAAGCTGCGCCGCATCGAGCGGGGCGACTATTCGCCGCTGGAGTTCATCAACGAGCTGAAAGAGATGCTGCGCGGAATAGTGCAGGCAGTGCTCACCGACGACTCCAACCGCCGCATCATCATTGCCGACGACGAGCCCGAAAAGAAAAAGACCCGACAATCGGCTCCGGCCAAACCGCGCGCTCCGCGCCTGAAGTCGATTGAAGAAATCGCATGTCCGAAATGCGGCAGCGGCCACCTGCTGAAAGGGCGCACAGCCTATGGCTGCTCGCGCTATAAGGAGGGCTGCGACCTGCGGCTGCCCTTCAGCGACTACCCCGACACTCTTACTCCCGCCAAACTCCGCTCAGCCCTGAAAAAGCTATGATTCAATGGATAATAGTGGCGCTAATCTTAGCCACCGCACTGCTCTACGTTTGCCGCAGCCTGATGCGCTCCCACCGCCGCTCCGACGGCAACTGCTCCTGCTGCGACGCCCACTGCCCCCTCCGC
>CAZDVP010000125.1:0-5219 GCA_964508865.1 uncultured Bacteroides sp.
TTTTCCTGAGACGCATAGGGAAGTTATTAATGTGCCCATGTCTGAAAAGCAGGAGGTCACCGGGGGTGACCCATTGGGCAGGGTAGTAGTCGGGCACAGAGGCGGGGTCGACTGCGCCGCGCAGGAAGATGAATGTTCGGGTAACGTTTTCGGCCTGGCTGAACACGGCGGGGTCGAAGCGGGTTGCGAGGAAGGCTACGGGGACTCCGGGGCGGGCGGCGAGCCTGGCGGCGAGGTCGGCGGCGTCGGCGGCGGCGAAGTTGTAGACTATGGTGGTTCCGGGGAATTCTATGTATTTTGCGCCGGAGGGTAGGGTTTGTGTTTTCATATTTTTATTGTTCGTTTTCGTCGAATTGGTCGGGGATGTGGATAACGAGGCCGTCGTAGGCGAGTTTTACTCCTTCGGGCAGGCGCAGGGATGCTTCAACGGCGGGGCCGATGCCGTGGCTCATGTGGGTTATGTAGGCAATGCGGGGTTTGACTTCGGCAATAATGTCGAGGGCTTGCTGCAGGGAGAGGTGGGAGTGGTGTTCTTTGAGGCGGAGTGCGTTGATGACGAGGGTGTCGATTCCGCGAATGAGTTCGAGGGTGGTGTCGGGAATTGTTTTTGCGTCGGTTATGTAGGCGAGGTTTCCCATTTTGAAGCCGACGATGGGGAGGCGGTGGTGCATGACGGGGAGGGGCACTACGTCGAGGTCGGCAACGTTGAAGGGTTTGGTGGTTATTTCGGTTATGTTGAATGCGGGCACTCCGGGGTAGGGGGCTTCGGCGAAGCAGTAGGGCACGCGGTCGCGCAGGTCGCCGGCCACGTCGGGACGGCAGTAGATCGGGAAGCCGTCGCCCATGGCGCAATAGGGGCGGAGGTCGTCCACTCCGCCAACGTGGTCGTAGTGGCTATGGGTAACGAGTAGGGCTTCGAGCATCGGTGAGCCTTGTTTGAGCATTTGCTGGCGGAAGTCGGGGCCGCAGTCAATGAGGATGTTTTTGTCTTTATAGGTAACCATTGCGGAGCAGCGCAGGCGTTTGTCGTGGTCGTCGCGGCTGCGGCAGGTGGGGCAGTCACACATAATCTGAGGTACTCCGGTGCTGGTTCCGGTTCCAAGGAAAGTCAATTTCATAGCAGATAAATAATAGTAGATAAATATTTGAAACGTTGTTTATAGCAGTTTAACGCTTGTGGGGGCGAAAATGTTTTGGCGGGTGGTGCAATAAGTCGGGCCGGGTTGCGTTATTGATGTAGTCATGACATTCCGCTATAAGCACTTTAATGATATTTCAGTTCGCTTGCTTCTTGCTTTGGGCTGCCTTTTGCTGGGCCTGACGCGGGGGGCCGAAAGTGTTTATGGCCAATACTATGAGCCTCAGATTCAGGCTCCTCCGCCAACTATTCCGATGAAGCCTTTTGCCGGCGAGCAGATGGACACTATTCTGCCCGACGGGCGGCGCGACGTGCGCCCGACCATTCCGCGCAATTTCGAGGAGCTGATGCAGTGGGAGTTCGCCCAGGATTTGAACCAGCCGTCGAACATCACAACGGAGGCTGAATATGACCCGTTGACGCAGACCTACATCGTCCACGTCAGGCTGGGCAAGCAAGATCTGGTAACGCCTTTTGCACTGACCCGCAAGCAGTTCGAGCAGTGGCAAACGCGCCAGACTCTGGGCCGCTACTGGCAGAAGCGTAACTCCGAGCTGCTGAAGAACCAGCAGGAAAAGGAGCCGTTCAACATTCTGGATCTGAACTTTTCGCTCGGGCCGCTCGAAAAGATTTTCGGCCCCGGCGGCGTTTCGCTGAAAACCACGGGTTCGGTTTTGCTGTCGATGGGCATCAAGTCGAACAAAACCGACAATCCGGCGCTGAACCTCGACCAGAGGCGTAAAACCTATTTCGACTTCGACCAGAAGATTCAGGCGTCGATTCAGGCCAGCGTTGGCAACAGGCTGAGTTTCAATATGTCGTATAACACCGACGCCACCTTCGATTTCGACTCTCAGAACCTTAATCTCAACTATCAGGGCGAGGAAGATGACATCGTGCAGTCAATCGAGGCGGGCAACGTTAGCTTCACTTCGGGGTCGACCCTGATTCGCGGCGCGTCGTCGCTTTTCGGCTTCAAAACCAAGCTGCAATTCGGCAAACTGACCGTTCAGGGCTTGCTGTCGCAGCAGAACTCGCAGTCGAAGTCGGTCAGCTCCAAAGGGGGCAAGCAAACCACCGAGTTCTCGGTCAATGCCGATAACTACGACGAAAACCGCCATTTCTTTCTGGCTCACTTTTTTAGGCGCAACTACGACAAGTTTGCCTCCAAACTGCCCTATGTTTCGTCGGGCGTGAACATTACGCGCGTGCAGGTCTGGATCACCAACAAGAACTCCAATTTCAACGAGAGCCGCAATCTGGTGGCCTTTATGGACTTGGGCGAAAATCAGGATCTGGATTGCCCGATGTGGCAGGGCGATATGTCGTTTCCCAACCCGGCCAATGCGTCGAACAACCTGCTTCAGGTTATTAAGGAGCAGTATCCCGACGCGCGCCTGATCAACTCCGTTACGCAGACGCTGGCTCCGCTGAGCGCCGACGGCTTCGAGGGCGGCCGCGACTACGAAAAGGTTGAGAGCGCCCGCCTGCTGTCGTCCAACGAATATACGCTCAACGCCTCGTTGGGCTACATTTCGCTGCGCACAACGCTGAATGCCGACGAGGTGCTGGCCGTGGCCTATGAATATACCTACAACGGCCGCGTCTATCAAGTGGGCGAATTTTCCGACGATATCACTACGACCTCCGACAATATCTACGTCAAGCTCCTCAAGGGCACGACCCAGTCGCCCCGGTGGCCCAACTGGCGCCTGATGATGAAAAACGTTTACTCGCTCGGACCGTCGAGAGTGACGCAGAATAACTTCAAGCTGCAAATCAAATATCTGAGCGACACCACCGGCACCGCCATCAACTATCTGCCCGTTGGCAATCTGGCCAACAAAACGCTGCTTCAGGTAATGAACCTCGACCGCCTCGACTCCAATCAGGAGGGCAACCCCGACGGCATGTTTGACTACCTCGACGGCTACACCATTTTCCCCGCGACCGGCAAAATCATCTTCCCGGTGGCCGAACCGTTCGGCGCCCACCTGGAGCAGGCCATAGGCGACCCCGTGCTGGCCGAAAAATACGTCTACACCCAACTCTACGACTCGACCAAAGTAGTTGCCAAGCAGTTTGCCGACAAGAATAAGTTCATGATAGTCGGCGAGGCGCAGGGCACCGACGGCTCGCGCATTTCGCTGGGGGCCTACAACGTTCCGCGCGGTTCGGTAATCGTTATGGCCGGCGGCGTTACGCTGACCGAAAACTCCGACTATATTGTTGACTATGCCAACGGCGAAGTCACCATTATAAACCAAGGTATTCTCGATTCCGGCCAGAAGGTTTCCGTTACCCTCGAGGACCAGGGCCTCTACTCGCTGTCGCGCAAAACGCTTATGGGTATTGACCTGAACTACCGGTTCTCGAAAGATTTCAATGCCGGAGTAACGCTGATGCACTTCGGCGAAAAAGCCCTGACCGAAAAGGTCGGCATCGGCGAGGAAACGGTCAACAACACCATTTGGGGCTTTAACTTCAACTATAACAAAGAATTCCAGTGGCTGACCAACGCCCTGAACTTCATACCTACGGTCAACGCCATCGCGCCGTCGAAAATTTCGGTGCAGGGCGAGTTCGCCCAGCTCGTGCCCCACAAGCAGAAATCGGGCTCGGCCCGCGGTTCGAGCTACGTCGACGACTTCGAGTCCACCCAGAGCGGCATCGACCTGAAGTCGCCCCATGCGTGGAGCCTGTCGTCGACCCCGTCGATGTTTGCCGAGAGCGCGCTGAGCAACGACCCGGCCTATGGCTACGGGCGCGCGCTGCTTAACTGGTACTACATTGACCGCCTCTTCACCCAGCGCAACTCCTCGCTCTGTCCCGGCTACATCAAGTCGGACCTCAAGCAGCTCTCCAACCCCTATGTGCGCGAAGTGACCTCGACCGAAATTTTCCCCGGCCGCGAGCTGACCTACGGCGAATCGAACCTGATTCAGACCCTTAACCTCAGTTTCTATCCCACCGAGCGCGGTCCCTATAACCTCGATGCCACCAACATCGACTCCGAAGGCGCGCTGCTCAACCCCGGCCAGCGTTGGGGCGGCATAATGCGCAGACTCGAAACCACCAACTTCGAGCAGAACAACATCGAGTATGTTCAGTTCTGGATGATGAACCCCTTCCTCGACCCCGAGGCGAATAACCTCGACGGCGGCGACCTTTACCTGAACTTCGGCGAAGTGTCGGAAGATATTCTTCGCGACGGCTACAAGAGCTATGAAAACGGTGTGCCCTACGACGGCAACGACCAGTATATGCGCGAAACCGTGTGGGGCCGCGTTTCGACCCAGTCGTCGATGACCTATTCGTTCGACAATAACTCCGGCTCGCGTGTTTATCAAGACGTTGGCCTCGACGGACTCATCAACTCCTCGGAATATGAAGCGCCGGCCTATGCCGACTATCTGGGCCGCCTGCGCCAGCAGCTGAGCCCGCAGGCCCTGGCCCGCATGCAGGCCGACAAGTTCTCGCCCCTGAACGACCCCGCCGGCGATAACTATCATTTCTATCGCGGCAACGACTACGATGCCGAGCGCCTCGGCATTCTCGACCGCTATAAGCGCTACAACGGAGTCGAGGGCAACTCGCTGTCGGCCGAAGATGCCGACGACGCACTCTATCAGTCGGCCCGTTCCACCCCCGACGTTGAGGATATCAACCAGGACAACACGCTCAACGAATATGAGCGCTACTTCCAATATAAGATTTCAATCCGCCCGCAAGACCTGGTCGTTGGCCAGAACTACATAACCGACAAGCAGGTTTCGCTGGTGCGCACGCGCGATAATCAGGACGTTGAAGTCGAATGGTATCAGTTCAAGATTCCGCTGTCGGAATATGAAAGCAAAGTCGGCTCCATCAACGACTTCACCGCCGTTCGCTTCGCACGCATGTTCATGACCGGCTTCACCGCCACCACCCACCTGCGTTTCGCCACTCTGGAGCTGGTCCATGGCGAATGGCGCGGCTATAACTTCAACCTCAACAACCGCTCCGACACTCCCGCCGAGGGGCGTCTGGACCTGTCGGTTGTCAATATCGAGGAAAACGCCGGCCGCGAACCGGTCAACTA
>CAZDVP010000126.1:0-5147 GCA_964508865.1 uncultured Bacteroides sp.
GCCCGTTGCCGAGAGCATATTGCGTAACGGAAATGCAGTTTGACTTAAAGGAGACGCCTATAATGATTACCGACTCGACCGACTCCGACGACGCATTGCTGAAAGAACTGGAGAGCCGCGGCATAAAACGGCTGAAAGAGGTTGAGGTCACTGCCGACGGAGGCCACGCCGCTGACGTTAGACACTACATCGAAAATGCCGTTACGAGCTATGACGTTGCCTCGGCCCGCGAACTGCTTCAGGACAAGGGCAAGAAATTCATTCGCAGGGTCAGCGACATTATGTCGCTGATTGACCCCAACTTCCTGTATACCGGCGAGAAATTACTCTACGGCAACAAAACTCCGCTGTATATCATCGACAACGACTTGGCCAACAACTCAAAAGTTCTGGAATACTCCGACATTGATTCGTCGAATCCGGCCGACCTGTCGGTGGATATGGTCAAAAACATCTACGTTAACACCCAGCAACAGGCAATCCACGAATATGCCATAAAGTTTATGGAGGAAAACCTCGACGTAACCGGCAATTTTCTTCCCGATGAACTAAAGGAGAAATTTCGCAAGATATCTCCAACAGCCGAACGGGATATAGCTAACCGCGATTTCAGGTCCGACACCTATAACAGAGCCATTAACCAGCTCTACGGTTGCGTGTTGTTCATCGAACTGAATGAGAACAACGCAGGTTTTATCCGTCCGGGCATGCGCCGAACAATCATTTCGGGCTACACCGACTCCGAACCGTTCAGACCGGTAGACTACACCACGGCGCCCCCAATTGAAGAAGACTTCCGCCGCACCCTTTACTGGAACCCGGAAATAATTCCCGACAGCAGCGGAGTTGCGCGCATCCGGTTCTTCAATAACGGCAGCGCCCGCTCCTTCAATGTAACCGCCTCAACCATAACCCCCGACGGCAAACCGGGCGCAATTTCTCAGCAGGCGCGGTGATTAGCTTGCGGGAGGAGTGAGGGCGACGATGCGGCCGGAGGGAAGGGTCAGCAGGGCGGCGGAGGGGGTGACGCGCAGGCTGGCGCGAGGGAAGCGGCGACGCAGGGCCAGGGCGAGGAAGCCCATGGTGGTTCGCAGGTTGACTTCAACGGTCGGGCAGATGAGGCGATCGGGGCCATAGAGCATCATGTCGACGCCAAAGGGGCCGCGATAGTCGTTGCCGATAATGCCGGTCATTGCGCGGGCTACTTCGGCAGCGGTTTCGGCGAGATAGGGAGCGTTTAACTCGGCGGCAAGCTCGTCTTCCGAAGCGATGATGTTGCCGCCGTAGGCCGTGGGGCCTGCGTTGAAGAATAGCGACAAACCGCGGTAAACGACCCCGGAGTCGGTCGCCTCGAAGAGCATTGCGAAATCGCGAATCTTTTCCAAGCGGGGCTCGACCATTGCGGAACCCTGGCGGCGAATGGTGTCGGCAACCCGGCGGCGAACGGCATCGGCCGACATGCCGGCGCAGTCAACCACTCCCCTACCCGAGCAGCTCCAGGGTGCCTTGACGAACCAATCCGGGCCGGCGGGCATCCGGTCAGCGGAGGTAAGTTCCAGCGGCTCGGGCGGCAGCGGGTATGGCAGGCGGCCGGCCAGACTGCAATGAAGCAGCAGGGCGGTGCGCCGGTGCGACAGGCGGCGAATGGCCTCAACGTCGGGAAAAGGACCGGTGCATCCGGCGCGGCGAAATAGGCTGACCGCATGGGCGCTCCAGCCCCAGGGCGCAGGGTCGCCCTCAGGGTCAAGGCCAACGTTCAGGCCATTGGTGTCGAGCCAGCGCGGGTCGAGGCCGGGAGCGAGAAGATTGTCGCCATCGTCGGCCAGCCATGCCGGAAGGGCGGCCAGAGCGGAGCGGAAACGGACCACGCCGGCCGGCGGAGTGTAGTTGGCAATGCCTGCGGCAAGCGCGAGGTCATTTTCGGGATTGAACAGGTGGAGCCTCACAGAGCCTTGGCCATCAGGTCGAACGCGGTTGCGGAAGTGATGTTAACGTCGGCGAAGTTGCCAACAACCAGCGGTTTCTCTTTGGTTATCAGCACCTCGGGGTCAACTTCGGGCGAATCCCACTCGGTGCGGCCTATATAGAACTCCGGCTCCTCGCGGTCAACGATTACGCGCAGGTTGCGACCGACCTTTTCGGCCTGAATGTCGGCCGAAATCTCCTCCTGAAGAGCCATGAGCGCATCCAGACGAGCCTGCTTGACCTCCTGAGGAGTGGCATCTTTGAAATTTTTGGCAGCAAATGTGTCGTCTTCCTCGCAATAGGCAAACGCTCCCATGCGCTCAAAGCGGGCCTGACGCGCGAATTCCATGAGTTCCTCGAACTCGCATTCGCCCTCTCCCGGGAAGCCGACCATCAGGGTGGTCCGAAGGTGCAGCCCGGGCACACGGCTGCGCATTTTGGCAATCAGTTCGCGGGTTCGGTCGCCGTTGATGTGGCGGCGCATATTTTTGAGAACGGGGTCGGAAATATGCTGCAGCGCGATGTCGAGATAGTTGCAAACGTTTGGCCGCGAAGCCATGACGTCGAGCACCTCCATGGGGAAATCGGCCGGATAGGCATAGTGGAGTCGCAGCCATTCAACGCCCGGAATGTCGGCCAGCCGCGAAACGAGCTCGGGCAGCATATATTTGTTGCCGGGCACGTCGCGGCCATAGCTGGTAAGATCCTGGGCAACAACGTTGAACTCCTTGACGCCGCGGTCAACGAGTCGGCGAACTTCGTCTTCAATCGCCTCAGGAGTGCGCGAACGCATGCGTCCGGTTATCAGCGGAATAGCGCAAAAAGCGCAGAAGCGGTCACACCCCTCGGCGATTTTCAGATAGGCCTGATGAGGCGGAGTGGTGATTACGCGCTCGGGGCTGGAATCGTCGGCCGGTTTGCCGGTCAGCAGCTCAACGATGCGGGGCCAGTCGAACTTGCCGCACCAGGCGTCGACTTCGGGAAGCTCGGCCGGGAGTTCTTTGGCATAGCGCTCGCTCAGGCAGCCGAACACCATTATTCGGCCAACGCGCCGACGCTTCTTCGCCTCGGCGGCGGCCAGGATGGTGTTGATCGACTCCTCTTTGGCGTCGCCGATAAAGCCGCAAGTGTTGATAACCACGGCATCGGCCTTCAGGGTCGGGTCCTCACTGATGCGGGCCTCGATGCCCTCTTTGGCCAGCATGGCCATGAGCCGCTCGGTGTCGACCAAGTTCTTGAAGCAGCCGAGCGAAACAATGTTGACGCGCTTCATCACTTATCGGTCTTTTCGGCAAACAGTGAATCAACGAATTCCGCTTTGTTGAACACCTGCAGGTCGTCGATGCCTTCGCCCAAGCCGATGTAGCGCACCGGAATACGCATCTGGTCGGATATGCCGATAACAACGCCGCCTTTGGCAGTGCCGTCGAGTTTGGTAACGGCCAGGGCGGTCACTGTTGTTGCCTGCGAGAACTGGCGTGCCTGCTCAAAGGCATTCTGGCCGGTTGAGCCGTCGAGTACCAGCAGCACCTCGTCGGGCGCATCGGCAACCACTTTCTGCATTACGCGGCGAATTTTCGACAGTTCCTCCATCAGCGGCTTCTTGTTGTGGAGTCGGCCGGCGGTGTCGATGATAACCACATCGGCCTGCTGGGCCACGGCGCTCTGCAGAGTATCGAACGCAACGGCGGCAGGGTCGGCGCCAAGTTTCTGCTTGACAATGGCCACTCCGGAGCGCTCGGCCCAGACGTCGAGCTGCTCGGTTGCGGCGGCGCGGAAAGTGTCGGCCGCACCGATAACCACCTTGTTACCCGCCTTTTTGAACAGGTTTGCCAGCTTGCCGATGGTGGTGGTCTTGCCGGCACCGTTAACGCCCACAACCATAATCACATAGGGCCGGCGCGAACCTTGCGGCAGGCGGAAATTCTCGTCGGGAGCGTTGGGGTCGAGTTTATCGTTCTCGGCCAGCATGTCGGCGATTTCCTCGCGCAGCATGGTGTGGAGCTCCGAGGTGTTCACATATTTGTCGCGGCTCACACGGTCGCGAATGCGGTCAATGATTTTAACGGTTGTTTCAACGCCCACGTCGGAAGTGATGAAAACCTCCTCGAGCTCGTCGAGAAAGTCATCGTCGATGGTGCTATGGCCGGCGAGGGTGCGTTTGAGTTTACCCCAAAAGCCTTCTTTGGTCTGTTCGAGACCCTTGTTGAGAGTTTCCTTTTTCTTTTCGCGGGAAAAGATTTTGTCAAAAATACCCATAAAATAGCGCTTTAGATGACCGCAAAGTTACGAATAATTTTTGAAACTTCAGGACTTGTCGGGGCAAAGTTTAATATCATTCAGTTCAGCCGGGGTGAGAACCCGGGCCGAGCTGAGTTCAGGTTCGGGAATTTGCTTCATAAGTGGGTAGATTTTTGAAAATTCTGACAATCATGTTAATAAACAGCACTGAGAATACATAAACCGCCAGCAGGATGAAAAAGTCGGCGTGCAACGGCAGGAACCGGCCGAACCAGCCGCCACCCAGATAGCAGAAAAACAGCAGCCACAGGGTTGACTGAACGCCTACGCAGAGCGTGCACCAATGCCGTGCGCGGAACCGCTGATACCAGATGCTCCAAACCGTGTAGGGCAGGCAGCAAGCGTTGAAAACCGCCAGCGACGGCCACAAGTGGGGGAACAGCAGCAGAGTCACCAGCGACACCCCGAAATAGCCGAAGCCGACCTCGCTCCACGAAAACACGCCGAACAGCTTCGAAGCCGACGACGCCATTATGGAGTCGCAGCCGCCCTTTTCCAACACGCCGCAAACGCGGTCGGAGGTGCGGGTGTGGATGTTGAGCGACTTCTGCATCAGCATATAGCTCAGATATAGCCCCAGGCAGTTAAACACCGTTAGCAGCACGGTTGACCACCGGGCATAAACTCCATGCTCGATGAAGAAATAAACGAACACCGCCAGCGCAGCCACGCCCAGGGCGTAGGCCGACAGCGACGAAATCACCGCAGTGAGGTGATGCCTGCCATAGTCTGGCTCCGAAGCCTCGGGCCGCGGAAACCCCACGAAGGCGACTCCGGTCCAGCGGTTGAAAAATTCGGCGCGGCTAACTGTTTGACGCGTGCCGTAGAGGTCGAACGTTACCGCATCGGGCTGAACGTCGAGAACCAGCAGCATCGGGCCG
>CAZDVP010000127.1:0-5119 GCA_964508865.1 uncultured Bacteroides sp.
GCCCAAAACCGGCTTGACGCCCAAACGCTCAAGCAGATAATGGACCGCCGCCTGCGGGTCGACAAGGTTGCCATTAAAGACATCAAGCTGCGCACTTTCATTGCCGAAGGCGCCGGCCGCGACGAACTGGCCGCCCACGTCTACGACGTCACCTACGGCTGCGTTGAAAAAGGAGCCGACAACCTCGTTGTTATCGACGACTCCATAGTTCGCGGAACAACGCTGCGCCAGTCAATCCTGACAATGCTGTCGCGGTTGAACCCGCGCAAAATCGTAATCGTCAGCTCGTCGCCCCAGGTGCGCTACCCCGACTGCTACGGCATCGACATGAGCCGCATGACCGACTTCATTGCCTTCAAGGCTGCAGTTGAGCTGCTGCGCGAGCGCGGAATGGAAAACGTGCTGGAGGAAACCTACCGCCTCTGCGTTGAGCGCCCCGACGAGCAAAACTGGGTCAAGCGCGTCTATGAACCGTTCACCGACGAAGAAGTGGCCGACAAAATCGCCCGAATTCTTTCGCCGGCGGGAATCGAATGCCCGGTTCAAATCATTTTCCAGACTCTCGAGGGGCTGCATAAAGCAGTGCCCGATCACTCGGGCGACTGGTATTTTTCGGGCAACTACCCCACTCCGGGTGGCATCCGGCTGGTCAACAACGCATTCGCGTCATGGTTTCAGGAAAGTCCGCGCTTATGAAGCTCATATAAGCGGACCTTGCGGAACAGGTCGGTGGCAAACACGAAGTCGATGAGAGCCTTATTGTCTGAGGTGTAGATCTGCTCGCTGGTGCCGACCCAGTCGCGGTGTCCCTTGTTGAGGAACACGATGTTTTCGCCGATGCCCAACACCGAATTCATGTCATGGGTGTTGATAATCGTCGTGATGTTATACTCGTGTGTGATGTCCGAAAGCAGCTCATCGATCAGAATTGAGGTGCGCGGGTCGAGGCCGGAGTTCGGTTCGTCGCAAAACAGATATTTCGGATTCAGCGCAATGGCGCGCGCAATGGCAACGCGCTTCTGCATGCCGCCCGAGAGTTCCGACGGATACTTTGAGTCCGCGCCCTTGAGGTTCACGCGTTCCAGGCAGAACAGCGCACGGTCGCGAATCTCGCCGGGTGTCATGTCGGAAAACATAACCAACGGAAACATAACGTTGCCCAGAACGGTTTCGCTGTCGAACAACGCCGAGCCCTGGAAAAGCATGCCGATTTCCTTGCGCAGCTCTTTAATCTGCTTCTGATTCATGGTTAGCAGATTGCGGCCGTCGAAAAGTATTTTGCCCTGCTCCGGCCGAATCAGGCCTACAATTGATTTGACAAGCACCGTTTTGCCCGAACCGCTCTGACCGATAATCAGATTGGTCTTGCCGGTCTGAAACTCACACGAAACGTCGTGAAGAATGGTTTTGCCGTCGAATGACTTGGTAATATTCTCGACTTTAATCATTGCAGCAGAAGTTTAGTAAGAATTACGTCGAACAACAGAATCAGAATCGAGGAGTTCACAACGGCCTGGGTCGATGCCTTGCCGACTTCGAGCGCCCCACCTTTGACGTAATAGCCGAAAAAGGAGGAAGTTGATGTGATAATAACACTAAACACCAGCGATTTTATCAGCGAGTACCAGACATACCAGGGATTGAAAAACGCCTGCAAACCGTAGGTAAACTTGCTGACCGAAATCATGTCGGTGAAATATGCCACGGCCAGGCCGCCGAGAATCGACGTTCCCATCGACAGGATGACCAGCACCGGCATAATGAGCAGAAAGCCCAGAATCTTCGGCAGAATCAGATAGTTGGCCGAGTTAACGCCCATAATGTCGAGCGCGTCAATCTGCTCTGTGACGCGCATGGTACCGATTTCCGACGCGATGTTCGACCCCACCTTGCCGGCAAGAATCAAACATAGAATCGACGACGAAAACTCAAGCAGAATGATTTCGCGGGTGGTCAGACCGACGGCATAGGCCGGAAGCAGCGGCGAACTGATGTTGAGCTGCATCTGAATCGTTATAACGGCACCGATAAACACCGAAATCGTAATTACCAGCGGAATGGAGTCTATGCCGAGCTTATACATTTCGCCGATGGTGCGCTTGAGAAACACCTTCCAGCGATCGGGCGCGGAAAGCACCTTGGTCATCAGGGTGCAATACCGGCCGAGGTCGGCCATCTGTTTTTCGAGAATCATTTTGCTTTCTTATTTGCCGGCGTTGCGGATAACTGCCGGAAAGCCCTTGCGCGAGCCGGGATTGCCGGCCTTTTCGAGAGCCTTGATAATTGAGGGTATTTCTGAAATCTCATCGCTTCCTCCGGCTGCGACATAATAGTCGGGAGTAGCGGTGTAGAAAATATAGGCCTTTTCAAAGCCGGCTTCCTTGAGTCGCTTGCAAAGAGCCTGAGCATTGAAAACCTGCGAAAAAGCATTTGAAACAACCGAATAGCGCGGCAGCCGCTCAACCGCCTGGTTTTCATACAGCCGGCCAAACATGGTGGTGTAGCTTATCGTGTCGTTGCCGACAATATGCTTTGCCTGCTTCTGGCGCGAATTCTTGGCCAGCAGGCGCCGGGTGTTTTCGTCGAGGCCGTCGTCGGAGTCGGCTGCGGCCTGAGTGGCGCGCGTTGCCTCATAGGCGGCACGATAGTTGGCCTCGGTGGTTTTGCACGAGGCAAAACCAACCAGAGCCAACGAAACGATTACAAATGCTTTCAGTGATTTCATTTAATGTTGAGTTGCTTTTTAACGTTCTTGGGCAGAGCGTCTTTGTGGACCATAAAGCTCATGGTCTTGCCCATAACGTAGGGGCGCGATGCGTAGAAGTAGCCGTCATAGACTTGGTCGGTGTCCCACGAGTTCTTGACCTTGTAGTATTTGTTGCCCTCCTGGTCGGTTGCGGTGCCGACAATAACCATGCCGTGGTCGTCGGTGGTTTCGTGGTTGTCGAACATGCGCTGACGTTCTTCGGCAGTAACGTTTACTTCAACCAGGTCCGACGGGCCGGTAAACTTGGTGGCTTCGGCTTCGCGCTCGGCCTTCGACAGGGTAACCCAGCGGCTGAGCTCGGTGCCGGTCAGGTCGGCTTCGGTCTTTTTGGCGGGAAGAACGGCATAACCTTCTTTCCACTTGAATCCGGGTTCGGAAACGTCGGCCGCCCAGTTAATGGTGTAGCCATTTTCCAGAGCGTTGTCGATAATGTTCATCATCTCTTCGAGGGGCACATTATAGTAAGGCGCCCAAAGCCAGTTGTCGCAAACTTCAAGTGCGAAAGGCTTGTAGTAGGGATGATGAGAATAGGAAGTCAGCGCAACGAAATCGTTGCCGAAGTCCAGACCGAGGCTTTCGGCATAGCTTTTCGGAGTGTAGGTCTTGCCCTGGTATTCAAATGTTTCGGGCACCGGACCGAAGTATGCGTCGAGAATGCCCTGCAGGCCGGCTTCCCAGGCGGTGGTCATTTTGCGGCTGCTTGCAACTGCTTTCATATAGGCCATCAGCGCGCGCGAAAGTTCAGCGTGGTCGTGCTTCTCCTCGCCGTAGTTCAGGCCATTATAAACCTCTTCGGGAATGGCACCGTAGTTATCCATAACGTAGGCCACGTCAACAATGCTGCCTCCCTGGTCAACGTTGCCCTTGCCCTGAAGGCGGACAAAGCGACGGGCCTTGTCGAGATAGCACTGACGAACGGTATACATTTCGCTCAAATCGAGCGAGTCGCCCTTAACCTTGCGCACGGCATCTTCAATAAAGCCGGTGCCGGCAAAGCTCCAGCATGTTCCCGACTTGTTCTGATTCTTAACCGAAGTCGAGGGAATGGTGATCACGTCGGTGAACACGAAGCCCTCGGGCTTCTTTTCAACCGAGTCGGTCGATTCAGTCTGGGCCGCAGCCGAAAGAGCCACGCCCAGCATCGCTGCCATTGAAAATATTTTCTTCATGTTTTACTGCAAAAAGATATTGTGATTGATTAGTTATTAGCTTAATATTTTCCGTCGGGGTCGTTCCATAGAACCTGAATCTGCCCTATCGGCAGCTCCCCGACGAGTTTAACCGGAATGCGGGCGCCGTCGGTGCGGATCCAGGCCCACATCGGAGCCGACGAATCTTTTAAACGCTCACTCGAAAAAGTGAAGTTAATTTTGTAGCACTCATAGCTTTTGCCATTGAGCTTAACCACTTCCTTACCCAGATATTTCACCGCTAAGTTCTCAATGCGCTTGCCCGAGAAAATGCTGGCGTGGGCAATGGTTCCGATCTTCATGGTTTCAAACGGCAGGCGGCGCACCAGGTAGTACACGCTGAGCATGTCGGTGCCCGGCATTTTGGCCACGAGGGTCGTGTCGGTGTAATAGGGTTCGCCCTCCTTGTTATAGCGCAGGCGGCGGCTCTTGGCTGTCATCGTGTCGCCGCTGTAGCTATAGGTCAGGTGGTCGTGGCGGTAGTCGTTCTTTTCGTGAGTAATCTTGTCGTAGACCAGCGGAGCCATGTCGCCCAGACGCATGCGCCCTGTCAGGGTGTCGCGCACCTGAAAGATACGGTCGGCCCAGGGTTGGGTGCGGGCCGTCAGCTGGGCGGTGTAATACTCCGGCGTTTTCCGCAGCAGGAAGTTAGCCGAACCGGCCTGCTTCTGAATGAAGCCCCACTTATACGTGACGCGATAGTTCAGCGTCTCGTCGGTGTAATGAGGAATCGAGCAGTAGGCCGCAACCGCCGCCACCAGCACCGTCAGCAAAAGAACCAGGCGCTTCATAGGTCAAACGGAAGGGCATTACGCTGGGCTTGCTCTATGCGCTTGTTGCGCCAGCAGTTACGACACACGGCAATATACTTGTCGTCGCCACCGATTTCAACTTGAGCGCCCTCCTCGACCATATCGCCGTTGGCGCCGATGCGCGCGTTAACGATAGTTTTGCGGCCGCAGGAACAGGTGCTTTTGATTTCATCGATAGTGTCGGCGATTTCAAACAGGCGGCGCGACCCTTCGAACAGGGCCGTGCGGAAGTCGGTGCGCAAGCCGTAGCATATAACGTTCACGCCATAGTCATCGACCAACCGCGCCAACTGGTCGACCTGCTCTGCCGAGAGGAACTGAGCCTCGTCGATCAGAAACCAGTCGATCAG
>CAZDVP010000128.1:0-5040 GCA_964508865.1 uncultured Bacteroides sp.
CCGACAGCTGCGGAACGCTCAGCAGCTCAACGTCGCGGAAAATGCCGCTCATGCGGAACATGTCCTGACACTCCAGATAGCTGCCGTCGCTCCAGCGGAAAACTTCGACCGCAAGGGTGTTTTCGCCGTCGGGGTTGAGCAGGTCGGTGATGTCGAATTCCGAAACGTTGTTGGCTCCCTGGGTGTAGCCGGCATATTTGCCGTTGACCCAAACGTTGGCGGCGCTGTAGATGCCGCCAAAGTGCAGAATGGTGCGGCGGTCTTTCCAATCGGCGGGCACGCTGAAGGTGCGCAGATAGCTGCCAACGGGGTTGATGCCATAGTTTTTGCCGCCGTCGTTATAGCCGGGGCGGGCCTTGATGAAGGGCGGAGTGTTGGCGTGGGGATATTCAACGTTGGCGTAGATGGGGTGGTCATAGCCCTGCATTTCCCAGTTGGAGGGCACGGGAATCTCGTCCCATTCCGAGGCGTTGAAGCCGGGCTCCATGAAGTTGAGCGGGCGCTGCGAGGGCTCGCTGACCAGGTTGAACTTCCAGTTGCCGTTGAGGCTCTGGCGGGCGGTGGATTTGGGTGTGAGCCAGGGTTTTTCGAGGAATTCGGTGTCGGCCAGCATTTCAGCCTCGGTGGAGTAGGGGTTGAAGGTTGCGCGGCCCGGGAGTTTATTGATTGCAAAAACGGTTTCGTCTTCCCAGATGGGCGACTGCAGTTTCGGCTTTTCAACTATTTCGATGCGGAATTGCGCGGTTTTGTCGTTGAGGTCGAGCGGTTTGGCAACGAGCTGGCCCTGGGCGTTCAGGGCATACATCTGTGGCTTCGAAGCCGAAGTAATCACCACGGCGTCGCTGCCGGGCACGCGCACGAACCTGAAGCGCGCGTTGGTCCATTTGCCCTGTTCGGCGGGCCACTGGAGCAGATAGTCAATTTTTGGATTGTTGCCGCCGTCGTCCCAGTTCTGGGTGTAGAAAGCGCCCGAAATGGCGCGGTCGTTGAGGTCAATCATCTCAACCGCCCAATATTGTCCGCGGTTGTTGGCGTCGACCGCTTCGGCAACGATGCGGGCGTTATTGCCGCCGTCGTCGCCGTTGCCAAGAACTTTTTCAGGGTCGGCCACGGAGCGGAACCTGTAGGTCAGCTGGTTATCGAAGCCGACTATGGGGCTTTCGGTTATGGCGAACTTGCCGCCGCGCGCTTTTTCGACCAGCGCCAGGCGCGAGCCGCCGGCTGCGGCCGCCAGTTGCGGGCGGTTGGTGGGTATGAGTGTATATTTTCCGCCGGCCGAGGGGGTTATGGTCCAGAGCTGAGCCTCGTCGGAGCCGTTGTTTTCGCCAACGCCAACCGAGGCGCTTTCGGAGCGGAGCGCCATGTTGCTGAACGGATTGATCAGGCGCCAGGAGCCGCTGAGTTCCGTCAGGGTCCAGTATTGCGCCAGCGAGGCGTCGTTGGGGCGCACCAGGGCGGCGCGGTCGTCAACAACATTGCTGCCCGACGAGAGCACGTAGAGGCGTCCGGGGGTAAATTCCTGAGCAACAGCGCACGCGCTGCCCATTGCGGCAGCAACCATAAGCGCCAAAAGTCCTTTTGCAAAATTTTTCATGAAGCGATTGCGGTTAATATACTTCCGCAAATATACGCAATTTTCCCCAATCCCCCAAATTGTCAACCGCAGATTGATTATAATATGTTTGTTGGGATATAGGTCGTTATATCAACAACCGGAAGCCTGCTACGCCTGGCATTGACGTCAGTCATAAACTGAGCGCATTCGGCGGCAGTCATCAGTTTGCGGACGAAGGCGTAATATAGAAAATCCAGAGTGGTCAAGTAGGTGATTCCGTTGTTTTGGCAATACGTTTTAATATCCCGGAGATTGCTGCTGCCAAGAACGTTGTAGTTATCGCGACAGTAGACCATGCAGGCGCTTTCGCCCCGACCAAGACGCGAAATCAGCCGGGCGTATTCTTGCCGCGATTATCCGCGCGGGTCAAATTTTATTTGCGATATGCGGTTTTGACGAAATTGGAGCGTGTTGTCAATCTGAATCTTCGTTGTTTTGCTAACGGTGACCTCGTTGTAGACCACATCCAGAATCAAGTAATCATATTCCGGAAAAATGTCGAGCAATTGCGAGAACCGGCCGCCTTTGATAAAATGAATTATCACGTCGGCATCCAGAACTATTTTAGTCTTCGTTTTCATCAATGCCGATTTTGTGGAGAAGTTCCAGATAATGCCCTTCTGAAATTTTGTCGGCCTCGAACAGCTTCCGGGCTTTTTCGCCGAAATCACCGATTACGAGTCCGCAATTTCCCGGCTTATATAGGGAGGTATCGTAGCCATATTCGCGAGCGGTTTGATTAACCGGAACGGAGGCGAACATTTCGCGTTCGTGGCGGTCAATCAGGTTTAAGTCCAGCAATCTGTTGAGCACAGCTGCGTGCGATACCCCAAAGTAATGCTCTAATTTCATAACGGTTGCCAGAGTCAGGTGTCCTGCCTTAAGTTCCTCGGCCGGAATCATTTGTCGCACTCCCGCTGCCGGCATAAGAAACATGTGAGCAAAAGCGTCGGCGCATTGTTCCGACTCGCATTTCTTTCCGTCGATATCGCATTTGTGGGGAACCGGAGAATCTTCGATAAACAGGTGGTAGAGTTCGTGGGCTATAGTGAAATGCTGGCGGCAGCGCTGGTCGTTGGCGTTAATCAGCATAAAACGTTTGTTATTTCCCTTTAGGCTCATCCCTGCGAATGAAGACGATAGGGGGCGATAGACAGTCAAAACGTTTAGTTTGAGAAGCAAACTCTTGAGGTTCGCGGCCTCGGTTTCGCTCAGCCCGGAAAACTGCCGGAATCGCGAGGCCTGACTTTCAACGTAGTTCAGTAAGGTAGCTTTCATTCGGAGCAAAGTGAATCCATTTTCAGATAAGCCTTGACTATTTCCTTGAAGTGCATAATTTCAGCCGCATCTTCGGGCAAAATCCCGTCAATGCGAAAGGCTGAGGCAAAAATCTGTGCTTCAGCATGCTCATTTTCCTCGAAGAGCACAGCCATATCACACCCGAAAAAGTTGCTGGCTTTTTCAAGTATGTCATAGGGTGCTTCCCTATTGCCCGACTCATAATTACTGTAGGCCGAGCGCGCTATCTCCAATGCGTGCGCCACTTCTTCCTGAGTGTAGCGCGCGGCTTCTCTTAGCTTTTTGAGGTTTTGTGCTATAATTTTATCCATATAGAGCAATATTCTTCGTGGCAAATTTACAAAAACTATTGTATTATTACAACGTTTTGCCACACAAATTTATTGTTTCCTTATGAAATCAGGAGACGAGGGGGCGGGTTGAGGGGAGGAGGCGGAGCAGGCGCACTATGGCGGCGGTGACGACGAATACGCTGACCGAGGCAAGCAGAATGCGGCACCAGTCGGGCAGCCCAAGGTTGGCAAATGCGTCGAAAGCCATGCTCTCAAGCGGGAAATGGACCAGATAAATGCCGAAGGTCAGCGCGGCAAGCTGCGTAACCCACTGGCGCGGACGGAACCGAAGCCGCTGAATGGCAACGAACACCGGCAGGGTCATCATGAACACGTTGATGCCGCAGAAAAGCCAGATTACTTCCAGAAAGGCGTAGTCGCCGGGGTGGACTGACTGCACGCCGACGTAGCCGGCAAAGGTTATGGCATAACCGATAACAAACATAGGCAGCAGTATGGCCCAGGTCTTGGCGCCTGACCATTGCAGCGGGTAGGTTTTCAGATAGTATGCAAGAATAAGATAGCCGATGAAGCCCGAAAGATAGTAGAACGAGCCGTAGACATTCCAGTCGCAAACGCCCAGAATGCCCATGTTGCCATAGTTGCCCTCATAGCCGAGCACCGGTGCGAGCATTTGAACATAGGGGAGCAGCAGCGACACTATCCATAGGCGGAGAACTATTTTTATGTCGCGGCGCGAGGCCGAAAGAAGCCATGAGTTCAGAATCGGAATGACCAGGTAGAGTCCAACCAGCATGTAGAGATACCACAGGGCGGTGGTGTCGTAGTTGAAGTTAAACACCCAGCTCCATATTCGCGGGATGAAGCGCCCGGTTTCATAGAGCCCTCCGGCCAGCATGGCGTTGGCGGTATTGGGGTTAACGAAGTTGAAATAACAATAGCCGATAACCGGCAGCATGATGGACCAAAAAACCAGAGGCCACACCAGGCGTCCGAGCCTGCGGCGATAAAAGTCTGTTAGCTGGCGGTCGCGCTCACCAACCGGCAAGAGTAAAACTCCGGTCATCATAACGAATAGCGGCACGCATGGGCGCACCAGCGAGCCGATGGCGGTGCCGGTCAGAAAGGCTGTCCGGTCGTTGTCGAACTCGCCGACAAAGGGGTCGCACGCGTGCGACAAAACAACCATAAAGCAGGCAACTACCCGCAACAGGTCAACCCAGTCGACCCTCTTAGTCTCTTGCATTCTTCTTCTCTCCGTCATAGCTTGATTTTATAAGATTTGGTGCAAAATTACTGAATTTTCACCAGCTTCCCAAGGGTTACAGATTATAAATGAAACAACTTTTCAGTCGAATGTTTTGTTATATGAAAACAAATTATTAACTTTGCGGATATGAAAAAGATGAAGGTATATAGCCAGGATGAAATGATTGACCTTGCCTTAGGTGCGAAAGGAACACCGGAGCGTGATGAGTTTGACGCTAACGTTGACGACTATCTCGTTGGCCTTGCAATTCGTAAGGCCAGGGAGTCGCAAAACCTTACCCAAGAGCAGCTTGGTGAGCGAATTGGGGTTCAACGCGCGCGTATTTGCAGCATTGAGCGAGGTGCAAATCTCCGGCTTTCCACTCTGCGCAGGATTTTTTCTGCGCTCGGCATGGAAGTAAAGCTTGATATTGTTAATCTGCAGTCAATTCCGATTTGCTAAGAAGCGATATGTCATAAAAATTGAGGGCGCACTGGTGGGTGCGCCCTCGGTTTTTTTGTGTGGGGAGGGAAATTACTTAACGAGAGTCTTAACGCCGTTAACGATGTAGAGACCCTTGGTAG
>CAZDVP010000129.1:0-4998 GCA_964508865.1 uncultured Bacteroides sp.
TTGCGTCGCCGCTGGAAAGAGCGTCGGCATCGATTTCAACGTTATCTTCGAGGATAATACCGTCAACAACCCACAGCGGTTTGCTGGTGCCATAAATGGAGGTTGCGCCACGCACGCGGATTTTCGGTGCGGTACCGAAAGTGCCGCTCACGTTCTGCACGCTCACACCGGCTGCACGGCCGCTGAGCGAACGCGAGATGTCTGACACACCCGACAGCAGGCTCTCTTCGGCGTTAATCTTGGTGGTAGCGCCGGTGAAGAGACGTTTGTCGGTGTTGGCCATGCCGATTGCAACGACTTCGTTGAGCATGGTCGACGACGACTCCATTTCAACTGTGAGATGTTTGGTTGAAGCCTTGACTTCTACGGGGTTCATGCCCACGTAAGAAATTTCGAGCACTGATTTCTCGGAGGGAACCGTGATGACAAAGTTACCGTCAACGTCGGTCGACGTGCCGATGCTTGCTTTGCCTTTAACTTTAACAGTTGCGCCGATAATTGGCTCGTTTTCACCCTTATCGATGACCGTACCCGTGACTTTCACCTCAGCGGCGACGCCCAGGGCAGAGAGGAGCACCATAAGGAGCATAGCGATTTTTTTACCCATATTACTGCGAATGATAATTGTTATAATCAGTTTATATTGTACCGCCTGGAAACGGCGATATTCACGTTTTCAAGTTGCAAAGATACGAATTTTCCTTGAAACCAGCAAACTTTTCGCAACATTTTAACATCAAAACGCCAAAAAAATGCAATTATTGTAACATTTTGCCCAAAAATTTACGTTTTTCGAGACAAAACGAAAGCCCGGACGGTCATATGTTGTTAAACATATTTCGGTTCCGGGCTTTTTGGAAAATCATTTTTTGGCGTCAGGGCGCGGACGCCGGGGTTTGCGCCGCCGATTGGGCTTATTGGGCCTGCTGGGTTTGTCGGACTTGTCGGACTTGTCGGACCGGTCTGACCGGTCGGGCTTGAGGTGGTCGGGCAGCTGGCCGCGTTCAACGGGCTTGCCCAGGAAATCTTCGATGAACTTGAATTTGCGGCGCTCGCGCTCGCCAACGAGCGTAACGGCCACGCCCTCCTCGCCGGCGCGCGCGGTGCGGCCGATGCGGTGAACGTAGTCCTCGGCGTCGTGGGGAACGTCGAAGTTAACAACCATGGTGATGTCGTCGATGTCGATGCCGCGCGCAACTATATCGGTAGCAACCAGAATATCGGTATTGCCGGCGCGGAAGTTGCGCATAACCTCCTCGCGCACGGTCTGGTCCAGGTCGGAGTGCATTTCGCCGACGGCGAGTTTTTTGCGCCGAAGCGCCCGCGCCAGGTCCTTGACCTTCAGTTTCGACGATGCAAAAACAATTACCCGCTTGGAATTCACCGAGTCAAACAGATGCAGCAGCAGCGCCTCCTTCTGGCGTTCGCCGCAAAGATAGACCTTCTGATGCACCTTGTCGGTCGGCTTGCTGACCGCGATTTTGATTTCAACCGGGTTCGACAGCAGCGACTTGGCCATTTTCTGGATTTTCGGCGGCATGGTTGCGGAAAACATCAGGGTCTGGCGCGACTGAGGCAGATGCTTGGCAATCTGCATGATGTCGTCGTAGAATCCCATGTCGAGCATCCGGTCGGCCTCGTCGAGAATAAAGAACTCAACCGCCGACAGGTCAACATAGCCCATCGAAAGGTGTGCCAGCAGGCGCCCGGGAGTGGCAATCACCACTTCAGCGCCCATTTGCAGCCCGCGCTGCTGGCGCGCATAGCCGGCGCCGTCGGTGCCACCATAGATCGGCAGCGAGCTGATCGGCAGAAAATAGCTGAATCCCTGCATTTGCGCGTCGATTTGCAGCGCCAGCTCGCGAGTAGGAGTCATAACGACGCACTTAACCTTGTCGGAAGCCTTGCGCTTGCCCAATTCGTTGATAACCGGCAGCAGAAAGGCCGCCGTCTTGCCGGTGCCGGTCTGCGCAACCGCTATGAGGTCGCGCCCGGCCAGCGCGGCCGGAATTGCCTGTTCCTGAATTGGTGTGCACTCGTCGAAGTGCATATCATAGAGCGCGTCGAGAACGTCGTCGGTGAGGTCTAAATCTTCAAAAAACATGTGTGGTTGCTTGATTTTAGCTGCAAATTTACGGCAAAAATCCAAAAATCCGAAATATTTGTTTGAAAACTCCCGAATTTAAAGTAATTTTGCAGCATTGAATATATAAATCATTTCTAAACATTTCACACTCCGCTAATGAAATCTAATATCATTAAGTCCTTAGTGCTCGGGCTGTGTGCCTTGACCGCCGCCACTCCGGCGTCGGCCCAGAAACAGATTCCGGCCACCAAGCTCGGTGCGCTGGTCTACGGTTCAAGCACCATTACGCTATCCGACAATCAGGCCACCGAAATGGTGCTTCCCGCCTATTCGCGCTATAAGTTCGTTGTTAGCGACGACTACTGGATTCAGCCAACCGTGCGCAACGGCGCTATCCACCTGGCCATCGACAAAAACGCCTCGGCCAGCACCCGAACCGCAACCCTGACCATCCGCTCCTCGGCCGGCGCCTCGACCAACCTGACCGTTGAGCAGCCCGGCTGGAACCTGACCGAAGACGCCAAGGCGGCCTATGCCTCGCGATTCGCAACTCCGGTACGCTGCGTCGATGCCGCCGCCTCGGCCCAGGGCCGCGCCAACAGCGAAGCCGAAAGCATCCAGAAAACCATCGACGGCGACATCAACACAATTTACCACACCAACTACAACGGCTTCTCCGACAAGGTGCAGTCGCAGTGGCCCGTGCTGGAATACTATTTCACCGCCCAGGGCGACCTGACCAACGGAGTCGACCTGGAATCGCTGACCTACATTCCCCGCCAGGACGGCGACGGCTCCAGCAACGGCAACTTCGGCCTGGTCAACGTTGAAATCGCCCATAACAGCAACGGCAAAATGCAGTGGACACCCATAGCCGACGAGCCCATCGACCTGAAAATGTCGGGCAACGCTTCGGTTATCCCCTTCCCCGACAATATGCAGTCGGGCATTCTCGGCGTGCGCATAACGGTGCAGACCGGCCGTTCCGGCAAATCGGGCCTCAACTTCGCCTCGTGCGCCGAAATGCAGTTCAACAAAAAGAGCTTCGTCAATCCCTCGGCCTCGGTGTTCACCGACGGCGTCTGCTCCCAGCTCAAGCCCGGAGTCACTTCCGCCCAGATCGACGCCCTGACCGACCCGTTCTATAAAAAGCTGGCCCGCCTGATTTTCGACGGCGAATATGACCCCACCAACATGGTCAGCTCCCACAACGCCGTTATGTCGCCCCAGACCCTGGCCGAATCGTGGAACGCCCCCGGCAAATGCTACGACCAGTCGCAGGGCGTCACCGGCGTGGTGCTCAGCCCCGGCAAGTATGTGGTCCTCGCTTCCGACATTCCCGACGACAAAGGCTCGGTCGGCATGGTGGTTATCCGCTGGCACGGCCATGAGCAATACGACGACGCCAAGGGCGACACCCAGAGCTGGTATGCCGAGCGTCTGAACTTCAATCTGGTCAACGGCATCAACATCATCGAAATCCCCGCCCCCAAGCGCGAGGCCGAAAAAATCGTCAAGGGCCACGACCAGGGCCTGGCCTACATCAATAACTTCGACGACCGCGTAACGACCCCCGAAGAGGGCGCCGCCCGCGCCGTCAAGGTCCACATCATCGGCGCGCTCCACAACGGCTACCTCTCCAACCTTCAGACCAACGCCGAAAACCAGACCATTCTCAACAACGCCGTCTATCCCGTTATTGACTGCCTCGGCACCCGCGTTCACTCCGTTTGGCAGGTCAACGCCCTGAAATCGCATGCCGCCGGCCAATACGTGCGCTACATCAACCTGCTCGACCAGATCATCATCTGGGAGCACCGCGTTCTCGGCCTCGACAAGTACAACCGTGTGCCCGAAAACCGCACGATGACCTACGTCAACTATAATTATTATATGTATCAGGGCGGTTGGGGCCCCACGTTCATGTACGACACCCAATGGCGCGTCTGCAACCCCGACCGGCTCATGACCGGCGACTCCGACGCAATCTGGGGCCTTTCGCACGAATGGGGCCACCAGCACCAGATGGCCCCCTACTTCCGCTGGATCGGAACCGCCGAAGTGACCAACAACATCTTCTCGGCCTATAACGTAACCCACATGGGCTACAACGTGCGAACCAACCGCGAACGCTACCACTACGACAACTGGCACGACTTCGGCGGCCGCACGGCAAAAATCCGCCGAATCTACCTCAACGACGACTATAACCGCGACATAACCGCCCCCGAAAACGGCGAAACCAAAACCGCCAACGCCAACGACAACATCGTTATGTCGCTCCGAACCGACGCCGCCAAGGCCGCCAAGGCCGGCAACGCCTTCTGGTGGTGCGACGAGCTGAAGCAGTTCGCCCTCGACCAGGTCAAGTACCCCACCAAGCGCCTGGCCTCCTCCGCAACCTATTCCGGCGCGCCGGCCGACACCTGGAACCCCGCCAACACCTCCGACCCCCGCAACATCGTTGACCCACGCCGCGCCCTCAACGCAATCGAGGCCTATTCGAGCAACAACGGCGAGCTCATCCTGGCGCCGTTCATCTATCTGATGTATTATTTCTCCGACGAAAACCCCGACCGCGACCCCGCCGACTATCGCCCCGACCTCTGGCCAGACCTGTTCGAGGCAATGCGCCAGAACGACTACGAAAACGGCTCGTCGATCGAACCCGGCAAAACCACGCCCGACAAATACGAAATCCTCACCTCGATTTTCAACGGCAACCGCTCAACCTCCGGAATCAATAAGGTGACCCAGTTCAAGCAGCTCTTCCCCGAATCATGCTGGGTTAAACGCGGCTACATCGGCGGCGAAAACGACCGGATCAGCTGGACCGCCAACTCCGGCCCCGCAATCCTCAACTGCATCCGCAAGCTCTCGCGCCTGACCGGCTATAACCTCTGGAGCTACTT
>CAZDVP010000130.1:0-4919 GCA_964508865.1 uncultured Bacteroides sp.
ATCTGGAGGTTATTGTGGTCAACGACGCGTCGACCGACAACACAATGCAGTGCATAGCCGACTTCCGCGACCCTCGCCTGCGTGTAATAAACTTGCCCGAGAACCGGGGCCTGTCGTTTGCGCGCAACGCCGGGACCAATGCCGCTTACGGAGAGTGGATAACGTTTCTTGACGCGGACGACCGCATGCACCCGCAAATGATAAACCGCCTGCTTGACATTGCCCAAACCACCGGCACCGATATTGCCTGCTGCGGCTTTTTGCGCACCGGCCCCATGGCGCCGTTGCCGGAGAGTGTTCCGCCGCAATCCGTTATTGAGGTGTTGCCGAATGAAGCTATTGCCGAGGCTCTTTATCAAACCGGGAGCATAAACAACTCTGCCTGTGGTAAGATTTATCGGCGTGCACTATGTGTTGAGCAGCCGTGGATTAAGGGCTGGTATGAGGATTTGCGCACGTTTTATAGGATATTTATGCTTGCAGATAGAATCGCCTGGTCGGCCGAGAATTTATATGCTTACACAGTTAATCCGGCCAGCTATCTTCAGCGGTTTACGCCGGGGAGGGTGGTGGTGCTCGATGTGGTGGAGGAGATGGTTGAGTATATGGAGGAGCGCTGCCCGGCGCTGGTGCCTGCCGCCCGCGACCGCGCGCTGAGCGCTGCTTTCAATATCCTGACGCTGATGCGCCGGAACCACGCAACGAATCCCGACGTTGCCGCCCGGTGCAAGCGGATTATTCGCAGCTACCGGCGCCAGTCGCTGCTCAACCCGCGCGTGCGTGCAAAAAACAAGCTGGCCATTCTTGCCAGCTACGTCGGTGGTTTGTGGTTCTTATAAACCTCCGATGAAATGAAGCAGCCCGGGGCCGTAATGGCCTCGAGCTGCTTGTTGATTCAGTTGGTTGGGAAATTATTCGCCTTTGGCGAGTTTTTCCTTGAGGGCTGCCAGAGCTTCCAGGTCGCCGAGAGTGGTCTTTTCGGGAGCGGGCAGGGCAACGTTTTCAGCTTCGGCGCGAGGAGCGCGGGTTGCGCGGGCCTTGCGTTCGGCTTTACGTTCAGCCTTGGAGTCGTCTTCGTGAATGCGGCTGTGGCTGAGGATAATGCGGCGGTTTTCTTTGTTGAATTCAATTACCTTGAAGTCAAGAGTTTCGCCGGCTTTGGCCTGAGTGCCGTCTTCCTTAACGAGGTGGCGGGGAGTTGCGAAGCCTTCGATGCCTTCGCCCAGGGAAACAACTGCGCCTTTTTCCATCAGTTCGGTGATGGTGCCCTGGTGGATAGTGCCGACTGCATAGTCGGTTTCAAGGGCGGCCCAGGGGTTTTCTTCAAGCTGCTTGTGGCCGAGGCTCAGGCGACGGTTTTCTTTGTCGATGTCGAGCACCTGAACTTCGATCGGAGCGCCAATCTGGGTGAATTCCGAGGGATGTTTGATTTTCTTGGTCCAGGAGAGGTCGGAGATGTGGATCAGGCCGTCAACGCCTTCTTCCAGCTCAACGAACACACCGAAGTTGGTGAAGTTGCGAACTTTGGCGGTGTGCTTGCTGCCAACGGGGTAGCGAACTTCAATGTCGGCCCAGGGGTCGGCTTTGAGCTGCTTGAGGCCGAGGCTCATCTTGCGCTCTTCGCGGTCGAGGGTGAGAATAACGGCTTCGATTTCGTCGCCAACCTTCAGGAAGTCCTGAGCGGAGCGAACGTGCTGGCTCCAAGTCATTTCGCTGACGTGGATGAGGCCTTCAACGCCGGGGGCCACTTCAACGAATGCACCATAGTCGGCCATAACCACTACGCGGCCGGTAACCTTGTCGCCAACCTGCAGGTTTGCGTCGAGGGCATCCCAGGGATGGGGCTGGAGCTGCTTCAGGCCGAGAGCAATGCGCTTCTTTTCGTCGTCGAAGTCGAGGATAACGACGTTGAGGGTCTGGAAGGGTTCAACAACTTCGCTGGGGTGCGAAACGCGGCCCCAGGAGAGGTCGGTGATGTGGATGAGGCCGTCGACGCCACCCAGGTCGATGAATACGCCGTAGGCGGTGATGTTCTTGACGGTACCTTCGAGCACCTGACCCTTTTCGAGTTTCGACATGATTTCCTTTTTCTGCTGTTCGAGTTCGGCCTCGATGAGCACTTTGTGGGAAACCACAACGTTTTTGTATTCGGGGTTGATTTTAACGACTTTGAATTCCATGGTCTTGCCCACGAAGATGTCATAGTCGCGAATGGGTTTAACGTCGATCTGCGAGCCGGGAAGGAATGCTTCGAGGCCGAATACGTCGACAATCATACCGCCTTTGGTGCGGCATTTTACGAAGCCCTTGATGATTTCTTCGTTTTCCATGGCTTCGTTTACGCGGTCCCAGGCGCGGGCTGCGCGGGCCTTGCGGTGGCTCAGCACGAGCTGGCCTTTTTTGTCTTCAGCGTTTTCGATGAAAACATCAACGGTGTCACCGACCTTGATGTCGGGGTTGTAGCGGAATTCGCTCATGGGGATGATACCGTCGCTCTTGTAGCCGATGTTAACCACTGCTTCGCGCTTGTTCATTGCGATAATGGTACCTTCGATTACCTGTTGGTCCTTGACCTGGCCGAGAGATTCGTCGTAGGCCTTGGTGAGTTCCTCGGCGGATTTTTCGGCGGTGGTGGTGCCATTTTCAAAGGCATCCCAGTCGAAGTCAGCCAGGGGAGTTACAATTTGGTTTGACATAAAGTTAATTGGTTAATAAATATGTGAATTATTGCGGGCTTATTGCAAAGTCCGCCGCAAAGTTACGAAAAATTCCCGCATCTTGCAAATATTAGTTCAGGCGGATTTTTTTGCCAACGGTCAGTTTGCTCGAAGTCGACATGCCGTTGAGGCGGCAGAGCTTTGAAACCGTGGTGCCATGGCGCGCTGCAATGCGGCTCAGCGTGTCGCCGCGGCGAATGGTGTAGTACGACGACCGACCCTTTGCCGTGGTCTTTGAAGCCGACGACGACTTGCCGGTTGATTCGGCGCTGGCATAAGTTGCTGCGTCGGGCGCGTAGTCGCGCGCGTTCATATAGGTGTTCTTCGTGAAGAGATACTGGTCGGTGTGGGTCGTGTGGTTCGCAAAGTCGAAAATCGCCGCCGGATTGATTGCATAGCCCATATAGCGGGTTTCGAAATGCAGATGCGGACCGGTTGAGCGGCCCGTGTTGCCGCCCAGTGCGATCGGGTCGCCGGCTTTAACATAGTCGTCGGGCTGCACGAGGAATTTCGACAGGTGGCCATAAACCGTTTCCAGGCGGTTATTGTGGCGGATAACAACGTATAGCCCATAGCCCTTGCGGCGACCCTGATTGCGCACAATGCGCACCTTGCCGTCGAATGCGGCATAGATAGTGTCGCCAATCTGAACCTTCAGGTCAATGCCCTTGTGCATGCGGCGGAAGCGGCGGCGATAACCGTAGGGCGACGTAACGTAGGTTGGAGCCGTAGGCATATGGAAGCCGCGCAGATCCAGCAGCATTTCGTCAGGCACCTGCGCTGCGCTGTAGCAGTTAACTGCCTGCGAATCCCAGCCTTCGGTGTAGATGTCCATTTCCGGTTCCTCCTCCTCGGGAAAAAGGTTGCCCAGAAAATCCTCGGTGTCCTGCACCTTGATCTGATTATTGATGTTCAGCTGGCCGGCAATCAAGTCGGAATGTTGCTGCGCGTGGGCAGCCGGCGGCACCAACTTGCTCTCGGCCGAAGCCGTTAGGCCCGGAGCCAGGCAGATTAGCAGCGATGATATAACGTGTTTGACTATTTGTTGCATTGGTTTTTAATTGTTTATTGGAGAGAGTTAAGTTTCGTGGAGAGTTCAGAGCAGCTCGGCCGGTTCGTAGGTGTACTTTATCGAAGTCGGCACGTAGTCAAAAATCTCCTCCGGCTTGAAAAAGCGCTTCAGCTCAATCTCGGCATTCTCGATCGAATCCGAAGCATGGATGATGTTTTCCTGACCGCTCATGCTGAAATCGCCGCGAATCGTTCCGGGCGCTGCCTTGCGGCCGTTCGTCGCGCCGGTCATCATCCTGACAACCTCAACCGCATCCTTGCCCCACAAAGCCATAACGATAACCGGCGAGGCCATCATCGACTTCAGTAAGCTCGGAAAAAACGGACGGTCAAGCAGATGCGCATAGTGCTCGTTCAGAATCCCTTCGCTGAGCTGCATCATCTTCATGCCGCGCACAACCAGACCCTTCTGCTGAAAGCGGGTAACTATCTGGCCTACATAGCCATGAAGAACTGCCGAAGGCTTAAGAATGACGAGTGTTGTTTCCATTTTGAGGAGAATTTTGATTTTATGGTTTAAGAAATAAGGCCGGCCCAAAGCCGGACATTCCGACTGCAAAGTTACAAAAATTATAGCAAATAACCAAATCCCAGGAAAATTTGGGGAGGGAGCCCCTCCCCATCCCTCCCCACAAGGGAGGGAGCTTCGGGGTGGGAGTTATGGGAAAGCTGGGTGGACTGGAAAAACCGGGAGCGAGGGCGTCTCGCCCTCGGTATCCGCGACACGGAAGCCGAAAGCGAGACGCCTTCGCTCCCAGGTTGTTAAGTTATCGGAAACGGTTTCCGTCGGTTTGGCTTTAGGCTCGCGCGGACGGGGCGCTTAGGCTCGAATTAGTAATTTTAAATTAGGAATTAGGAATTTTTGCGGGGAGCACCCGAAGACAAACTTTTGCTCGCTGAAGCTCGCTGCCGGGACAAAAATTTTGCGGGAGAAGGGCGAGGGTGAGATGCCCTCGATCCTGGCCGGAGGGGATGCGGCGGCGCGTTTGAGGCGCCGGGCGAGGAGGCGGGCGCGTTGGGCGGCGAGTTCGGCTAAAGGCTGGCAGAGGAGGCAGTCGGGGTTGGAGCGGGCGAGATGGAGCCAGTAGCGGCGGAAGTGGTTGCGGCGCTTGCGGTAGGGGTCGCCGAGGA
>CAZDVP010000131.1:0-4904 GCA_964508865.1 uncultured Bacteroides sp.
ACAACCGGCCTCACCCTCGGCATGGGCAACATCCTCGCCTCGCGCCGCATAATCGCCATGGCCTGGGGCGAAAACCGCTCCGCAATCGTGGGCAAAACGGTTGAAGGCGAAGTTACCCCCGCAATCCCCTCCTCGCTGCTCCAGACCCACTCGCGCACAACCCTGGTGCTCGACATCAACGCAGCCGAAGGCCTCACCCGCATCTCCCACCCCTGGCTCGTGACCAACTGCGAATGGAACGACAAACTCATTCGCCGCGCAATCGTTTGGCTCTGCCAGCAAACCGGAAAACCGATTCTCAAACTCACCAACCAGGACTATAACGACCACGGCCTGGGCGAACTCCTTGCAATCTACGGCTCCGGCTACAACGTGAACATCAAGGTGTTCAACGAACTCCAGCACACCATTACGGGCTGGCCCGGCGGCAAACCCAACGCCGACGACACCTATCGCCCCGAACGCGCAAACCCCTATCCCAAACGCGTAATCGTTTTCTCGCCCCACCCCGACGACGACGTAATCTCCATGGGCGGTACCCTCAAGCGCCTCGTTGACCAGGGCCACGACGTTCACGTTGCCTACGAAACCTCCGGCAACATCGCCGTGGGCGACGAAGACATGATGCGCTACATCATGCTCAACGACTACATCGCACCCCTGTTCGGTTTCGACAACGAAAACTTCAAGCAGAAATCTAAGGAAATCCACGAATTCCTGACCAACAAACAGCCCGGCGACAAAGACTCCGAAGCTATCCGCACAATCAAAACCATGATTCGCCAGGCCGAAGCTCGCACCGCCTGCAACTGGATCGGCGTTAAACCCGAAAACGTTCACTTCCTCCGCCTGCCTTTCTATGAAACCGGCGCAATCAAAAAAGGCGACCTCACCGAAAAAGACATCGCCATTGTGCGCAAACTCATAACCGACGTCAAGCCCCACCAGATTTTCGTGGCCGGCGACCTGGCCGATCCCCACGGAACTCACCGCGTCTGCACCGATGCCGTGCTCGCCGTTATCGACGAATGCAAAGACGAACCCTGGATGAAAGACTGCCGCATATGGATGTATCGCGGCGCATGGGCCGAATGGGAAATCGACCACATCGAAATGGCTGTGCCCATCTCGCCCGAAGAACTCCGCTTCAAGCGCAACTCCATTCTCAAACACCAGAGCCAAATGGAAAACGCTCCCTTCCTCGGCGACGACGACCGCCTTTTCTGGCAGCGCGCCGAAGAACGCAACCGCGCAACCGCCAAACTCTACAGCGACCTCGGCCTCGCCGAATACGAAGCCATGGAAGCCTTTGTTCAATACCACCCCATCCGCGAAGAATAACCCCACTTGGATTGGATTGAGGGCGTCTCGCCCTCACCAATCTCACCCTCTCAAAAAGCCACTAAAAAAAAGCGCGTTCCAACCGGAGCGCGCTTTTAAATTACTAATTCCTAATTTCTAATTCCTAATTGCTCAGAGGCGGTAAACCTTGCGGCCGTTAACAATCAGCAGGCCTTTGGCATTACCCTTAACGCGGCGACCCTGCAGGTCATAAACCACCTCAGCGCCGGCCTCGGCAGCCTCAACCTCCTCAATAGCAACGGTTTCTGACTTCAGTGCAACTGAGAAAATCGAACCGCCATCATTGATATTGTATGAATACATACCATTTTGGTTCGTGTTCAGACCCTTAGTACCGTTGGCCGAAGAATTGGTCAGCGGGAAACTAATACCATAGAAATTATTATTTGAATCCACAAATCTGTTCAGCACCGGATAAACCTTCTGTGCATCCTTCTGCTCAGCAACAAGAGTCATCATAGTTCCGGCATTTTCAATTTCAACGCCGGGGCCGAGATACATCTTAGCCGACGGAGAGTAAAGGATGAAACCGCCATCGTCAGTCGGCATGAAGTCATAGTCATTATCTGCTGCATCAGTCTGACCAACATTGAATGCCTCAGTTGCAGTGTCAGCCTTAACGAAGCCATTGCGCAGATTCTTCAATGCCCAGTTCTTATTAGTCAGTGCGGTTGTCAGAGTCTTGTTGGCATCGGCCATAGTCTCGGAGAGTAAAACATCGGGATTCACTACCGACTTAGCGTTATACACCAACTCATTGGCAGCATCAATGGCGCTCTGCAAAATAGCGCCAACAGCTGCAGGGACATTCGGAATATAAGACTCCAACACAAGTTTCATAGTGGGACCTACTTCAGCAAAAGCCTGCTCTTCATCATATTCAGCAAGCCCCCATATTGAACCGCCATCGTTAATATTCCAGCCTGTTAACCCACCCCCTACCGGGTCGGAAACGGTATTTTCGTTAAAGCCATTACCGGTCTTATCAGCTGCAAAGGGGAAGGCAACGCCGTAATAGTTTCCGTAAGAATTCAGAACGGGATAAACCGTCAAAGCTTCACTCGCCTCCTTAGTCTGATTATAAGCGGCTGTTATATAAGTTTTAGTGTTTGCATTATAGAGCTTATAACCTCCGTCCTCAACCGATTCGAAAGTAAACTGAGCATTCGGACTCGCCATAAACGCTACAGGCAAATAATTAGTCGACGTGCCATTCACTGCAATATACGAGTTCATACCCTTAATAGCGGCACGACGCAGATTCTTCAACGTCCAGACCTTATCTGCCAGCTGGGTATCGAGCATCGAGTTGCCCTCGGTGATTGCGTTGGTACGCAAAGCAGCTGCCTTCGAAGCCATTTCGGGGTTATATTCCAGAGTATTAGCTTCGTCGATAGCCTTCTGCAGAACGGCGGCAATCTCTGCAGGGACATTCGGAATATAAGGCTCCAGGGCATCCTTAACACTATTGATTGCCTCATTCAGCTTAGCCTCAGGATCAATCAGATTCAGGCCCCAGATCGAACCGCCGTCGGCTATACCATAGCTTGTCAGAGGGCCACCGGTCGGATCTGCATTATTATTGGCATTAAAGCCATTGCCGGTCTTATCAGCCGAGAACGGGTAAGACACACCATAGAAGCCGCTGTTGTTATTCAAAACGGGATAAACAACCTTTGCATCGTCGGCCGATTCAACAGGGGTCAGATTATTGCCGATATACGTTGAAGTCGTTGCGTTAAACAGCTTATAACCGCCGTCGCCAACCGACTTAAAGGTGAACTGAGCGTTAAAATCATCAGCAGAAGCAACAGGCAAATAATTATTACCCTCAACATTTACTGCCTCATAAGAATTTTTATTACCGGATGCGCGACGCAGATTCTTCAGCGCGCCAATCTTGCCATCCAGCATGGTTTCCAACAGCGTATTACTCTCGGCAAGTTTTGCGCAAAGAGCAGCTGCTTCAGAAGCAAGCTGAGCATCATACTTCAAATTATCTGCCTGATCAACGGCCGGCTGGATAATTGTGGCAATTTCAGTCGGCACATTGGGAATATACTGTGCCATAGCCTTAACGCTATTAACAGCTTCGGCAAGCGCCGCAGCTTCATCAATTTCAACAACCGACCAAATCGAACCCGGGTCGTTGACTCCATACGAAACGAGAGTACCTGCAGCTTGTTCGTTTACATTAAAACCATTACCGCTATGATCAGCGTTAAGCGAGAAAGCGATGCCGGAATATGCTCCGTTTGCATGAAGGAAAGGATAGAACGCTGCAGCGGTTTCTTCAGAATCCGTTTGATTCATCGAAGCGTTGATATACTTACCTGTATTCGAATTAAACAGCTTATAGCCACCGTTTTCAACAGACTTGAAAGTGAACTGAGCATTGAAATCGGCCATATATGTCACCGACTCAAAATTGCTACCGGCGCCGTTAACTGCAATATAAGCATTCAGATTTTTGGCTGCGCGGCGAAGATTCTTCAGAGCGCAAACCTTGTCGCTGAAAACTGTAGCGAGAACTTTATTAGCATTGCTGCAGGCAGTGTTCCAGATAGTCTTAATATCGCTGTCATAGTTCAACGTAACAACATAATTATTCAGTTGCTCAATGCCGGCATTCAGTTCATTAGCCACCCACGGAACACTTGCAATATAACCGTTAAAATAGCCCTTATATTCTGCCACCATAGCTTCAGCCTGAGGCCTGATTAAATCTATCTCGAGAGCGTCAATTGCAGCATCAGCGCCATTGGTCATGTCGAGCTTATAGGCAGTCCACTTTGTACCGGCATCATTTGATTGCCAGTTACCCAAAAACGGAGAGCCAGTCCCTGCATCAAGAGAATACAATGCGTAAGCACCATCAATTATTTCTATGCCACTGGTCATGAAAAGACTGAGACTAACAGTGCCATCATTCAAATATCTCGGATAAATATCAGCCGGCTCGGAGAGAGTTGCAACGGAATTCATTGCATACGAAACGCCATCGGCATTTTTGAATTCCATCAGACCCAGTTCGGAGCCATAGGCGGTAATTTTCAACGTGCCTTCTGCGCTACCCGGAGTAACCGCCCAGATATTGGCGGCACTAATGTCGTTGGTGCGATAAAGCGTAGTTTCAACGCCATTATTCGTTAGAGTTTCAGCGCTGACTGCAAGATAAGGAACACCTCGGCTTGCTTTCAACACATAGTAATTCGGGCTGTCGGCCGTCCCGGCTTCGAGTGTGTCGGCAAAAGCCGGAGTTGACCAGCCCAATGCCAAAGCCGAAAGAATCAGTAAAGACTTTTTCATACTTGAAAAAATTGTGATGTAAAAAAATATAATGGTATAGATAATTTGCCGCGCAAAGTTACAAATTTTTCCCGAATTCCCAAAATAGCTATGATAGCTACCTTAGCTAAAGTAGCTATTTTAGCTATTGTAGCTATTTCCTGCGCGCCCCGCGCAAAAAATAGAGCCGGGCTCCGTGGGGAGTCCGGCTCTGAGGGAAGGGGCGGTTACCTACTCTCCCGCTTTCGCAGTAC
>CAZDVP010000132.1:0-4841 GCA_964508865.1 uncultured Bacteroides sp.
GGATGCTTGGGAGATTACTTGATGAGGACTTTAGCTACGGTGTCGGGGCTGATCTTAACGATGTAGATGCCGGCTTCGAGAGTGATGTGGGTTTCAGCCTCGGTGGCAACTGCGCCGTTGATGATTTTGCCGTCGATAGTGTAGACAACGATCGAAGCGCCTTCTTCAGCGTTGCGAACGTTGATGCCGTCGCTAACGATTTCAATAACAACACCGGTCGAAGCAACTTCGGTCAGGCTGCCGGTCTTGTCAACGGTCAGTTCGCAGGATGCGGACAGGTCGCCGTCGCGGGCAGTGATAGTTGCGGTGCCTTCTGCGAGGAGTTCAACGCGACCGGTTTCGTCGACGGTTGCAACAGTTGCGTCAGAAGTTTCCCAGGTAACGTTCTTGTCGGTGGTGTTTTCGGGCTCGTGGATAGCGAGCAGGCAGAGCTGATTGCCAACTACGCCGGTAGCCTTGGCGGGGAATACGTTGAGGGCATTGGCGATAATGGCTTCAATTTCGAAGGGAATGATGAGCTGTTTGTCCTTGGCCGATGCGGTCACGGTTGCGGTGCCTGCGGCGTTGAACGATACCTTACCGGCTTCGTCAACGGCTACAACTTCGGGGTTGCTGCTGGCCCATACAACGGCGGGAGCGGCGAGGATGGTGTCGCTAACGGCGATGTTGGCGCGTACCTTGAATGAACCACCTACTTCACCAACGATAGCGGCCATTTCAACTTTGTCGACTTCAGCGGTTGCACCGGGCAGGGCAATCTTGAAGCTGCTGCCATTTTCGAGAACCACAGTGCCATAGTATTCATCGTCGAGAATAAAGGCCTTTTCGGGGAAGCTGATAACAAAGTCCTTCATGGTGCCGTAAACGTTGCCGTCCTGGCCGTTTTCGGAGTTGTTACCGATGAACTTGCAGAAGGTGTAGGGGTTGAAGTTCGACTTCGAGGTGGTGTAAACCTTGTCGGGGTCGGTTGCATTGATGTAAACAATCGATTCTTCGTCGAGATCCAGCTCAAACTGTTCGGTCAGAACGTTTTCAACAGCGTAGGGCTTGATGCGGAACAGGCCGGGAGTGGTTTCGGATTCTTCAACGTCAACCTTCCAGCTCAGACCGGCAGGGAACATATAGGGGTTAGAAGCGTGCAGCAGGCTTTCATTCCAAACGCCTTCGCCGGCAGCTTTCCATACCTGAGCGGGAACAGTGTAGCTGAATTCGTTTTCAGCGCCGTTGAGGGTAACGGTGGTTTCGCAATCGTCGATGGTGAGGGTTACTTCGCCGAAGTAGCCGACCGAGAAGGGAACTTCGATGGTGGCAACGCCTTCAGCGTCGGTGGTGCCAACAGCGGTTCCGTTCAGCTTAATCGAAGCGTTGGCGAGCGGGCCGTTGGTTTCGCCGTCGGTAACGTTAACCTTCAGGCTGATAGCGGGCAGGGTGATGGTAGTGGCTGTTTTAGTATTAGCATAGTTCCACGAACCGGGATCGTTATAAAACTGTTCGTGAGCAAAGAGAGTACGAATGGGGAAGGTAACAACGTTGCCTTCAATTTTGCCACCTTCAAGTTTTTTTGCAGTAGCGCTTGCGTAATCGTGGCCGAGAGCTAAGAACGAACCGAAAGCAAGAGTGCCGTCGCCGGCGAGGTCAAGGCCCGAGAAAGTGCAGGGAATACCAACCCAGTCGGGGTGGGTAGCGTCAATAACCATTGAGTGGGTGTGGCCGGCAAGATCAAAGCGACGTTCTTCGGCGTAGGGATTTACCAGACGATATACCGGAGAATTGTCGGTCTTAGCTTGAAGAACAACCTTGGAGGAGTAAGAGAAGTTCTGGTAGTACTGGGAGAAGAGACCATCAACGAAGTCCACAGTGCCAACAGTTGCCCAACCTTCTTGTTCGTCATCGATAATCACAGGCAAGCCAAGATGGGCAGTTTTTTTCAGGTTACCTTCGGCATCGTAGGAGGCGAACAATACGCTTGCGAAACCGGATTCCGTCATTGTTTCGTTTTCAGCGTTGTTATTTACGGGGTCAATAGTGGCAGTACCGTTTACTACTTCATCTCCATAAAGGGTGATGAGGTTTGCAAATGTAGCCGGGTCAACGTCGTAGGGGAGTACGAGGCATTTAACGGAAGCAACATCTTGGCCGGTAGTAACATTGACAGTCCACTTATTGTCGGTCGATACTTCTTTATCGGCGAATGAAGCCTCAATTTTGTAGTCACCATCGGGAACCACACTCTTCAGGCTAAAGGCAGTGGCACCCCAGAAGTAGCTAAGCAAGTTAGTTGTACCGGTTGTGTAGGCTGCCATTGCCCAACCGAAGTTTTCCGGGAATTCAAATTCACCGGTTTCAGTGTTAAATGGCAGGAAAACACCACTGTTACCTGTGGCTGTTTCCGTTGACCAGTCCCAGGGTTGGAGTTTGATGTCCATGCCGTTTGATGAGCCGTAATTAACTGTGCCGTATATGGCAAGTTCGCATTCATCTGGAAAGAATAGTACCAGAAGAGGCTGATTATAATCGGGAAGTGTGAGAGTTAACTGGCTTCCACTCATTTTAAATGTCGCCTCACCGGAGTGTAAGCCAGAGTTATTATCTAGTGTACCGGTGTATGATGCTTCCCACGACATATTGCAAAGATCTTCTGCGCTTGTGGGAGCTTCTACAGAACGAGATGTAACTTTGCGCGGCTGGTTTTTGTTGTTTTGTTCAGCGGCTATGCGAGAAGCAACAGTTTCGGAAATCACACGGCCGTTTTGTTTCATTTGATTGAGCTGTCCTTGAGTGCTGAGTTGCGCTTGAGCGACTTTTGCTGTCGGGACTGCTGCGGATGCTGCGACTGCTATGGCAGCGGAGAGCATCATGGTGTACAATCTTTTCATGAAAAGTGTAAATTTAGAGTGAATAATTTGGTTTCTAAGTACCTATGTTTAGGAATATGGCGGCAAATATACGAAAAAATTTCCTATCGCCAAATATTTTTAGCAATTTTGCACATTTTTCCTCATTTTTCAACCATTTTGTCACCCGATAGAGCAATTTTCTTATTGCCCGGCAACAAGGCGGGCAATAAGTTGCGTAAAGTCTGAGATATTGCCGTCGACGCTGGCCTTTTCTAAGGCTTTCATGTAGTCTTCGCGTTCGTTGATCGGCACAATGGTCCACTGATAACCGCCAGATGCGAGCATGGCGTTGAGGATAAATCGGGCCATTCGGCCATTTCCGTCCATGTAGGGGTGGATGTAGACGAATATGAAGTGACCGAGAACTGCTCTTACGCGGGCATCGGGTTCTGCTTTGAGCAAGTCGAATAGTGTAGTCATTGCATCAACAATGGCTTCGGGTTTCAGGGGTATATGTTTTGACCCTCTGATATAGACCTGCCCTTTCCGGTAGCCTATGAGGTCAGTCGGACGGAGAATACCTGCAGTGGCAAATGGCATCCACATTTGGCGATACCAAGCGCCATGATCATTCGAAACTATTTCACCGGCATTATCTCCACTGAGAATTCCGGCAATTGATTCTTTAACGGCGTTGAAAGCCTGAAAGTATCCGCGTGCAACCAATGCGCGTTTATGGTCTTTGTCGTCACTTTCGGGGGCCCAGTTGCCTGAGCGGACTTTTTCGATAAGTTCTTTAGTTACCTGATATCCCTCAATTGATAGTGAATGGTAGGCATCTTCGAGGTATTTCTCATCGATATTTTCAAGGTAGGATTCGATATTCCCTTTCCAGCCGGGTTGAACGTTAAAGTTATTTATTACCTGATGGCGCATATTGGCCCACATTTGTTTTATTCGGGCAACATAGGGCGAGGCTTCAACCCTGAAAGGGATTTCAGCAGGTTTGGCAAACGGGTCGGTTTCTTTGACTGTATGGCCGAATTCGCGCATCAGGTTAATGATATCATTTGCAAATTCAGGCTTTCCATTGTTTCGGAAAGCGCCGGCAATCCGGCCGGCCTTCGTTGTTGCGCCATTGTCAAGTAGCAGCCGCAATATGCCGGTAGTATCGGTTATTGTTGATAGGCAGGTTCTGGCCGAAATTTCTTCGCGAATGAAATACATGGGCGAAGCGTTTATCAAGGCTTCTTCGATGGTGAATAGGTTTAGACCATAGGTCGGGTCAACATATTTTTCAGTCGGCAATTCTCCTTTGATTGTTAGAATGGAGTGTCCGTATGGAAGGTTAGCAACAGAATTATTGGCTTTAGGCGATTTGACTATAAGCTGGTTTGGAACCGTGTTTTTGCCCGAATGAAGGTCGAGAGATTGTTCGGGCATAATTATCCAATCGTCGCCAAAGCGCGATTGCAGATATGCTTTTGCAAAGTGCCAGTAGGAAGTGTACCAAACTGTGGTGTCACCCTCGCTTCCAGGCCGTGAAGGAATATACCAACCTTTCATAACTTCTTGAAGCCAGCCGTTTTCAAGTAGCCGTTTTAGGTGAGTGCGCGATAGTTGTTCAGTTCCCTTCAGAACCGGGTTGGGGTTCTGTTTTTGCAAGTTGTGGAGCTGCTCAAGCGATTCTGCCATTAGTTTTTCAAGTGAAGCCATAGAAGGATAAGAGGTGGATTGAGTAACTGTTACTATTTTTTGGTGAGTTTGCTTTACTATTATTTAGTGCGATTGTTTTACTATTATTTAGTGCAAATTTATGGCTTTTAGGTGAAAAAATCAAGAAATCGCCACAAAATGTGGCGATTTCTTTTTGGAGCGAGGGCGTCTCGCCCTCGGAACGGAGGCCCCTCCAAACCTCCCCACAGGGGGAGGCTGGCAAGACCGGGAGCGAGGGCGTCTCGCCCTCGGCATCCGCGACTGAGCTGTGAAGGCGAGACGCCTTCA
>CAZDVP010000133.1:0-4704 GCA_964508865.1 uncultured Bacteroides sp.
AGAAAGCCGAGTTTTTCGCCCGCTTCTACCGCCGGACGCGACAGAATGATTTTTCGCACCTCCTTGTTTTTCAGCGCACGCACGGCCAGGGCTATGGCAACGTAGGTCTTGCCGGTGCCGGCCGGTCCGAGGGCAAACACCAGGTCGTTGGCCGCAAAAGCCTTTACCAGGTCGCGCTGGTGGGGCGTACGGGCCTGAATGGGTTTGCCGTTTATGCCGTAGATAATTGCGTCGTCGCCCTTGATTTCCTGAGGTTTGCAGCCGTGAATGATGTTGAGGATCGCATCTTCGGTCAGTTTATTGAAAGTGGCGCAATAGTCCTCGAGGTCGCGAATGGTCTTTTCGAACGCCGCCGTTTCCGATTCCTCGCCGATAACCTTCATCACCGAGCCTCGGGCGGCAATGCGGAGTTTGGGGTGGAGATTCTTAATGAGCTGCATGTTGGCGTTGTTGACGCCATAGAAGCTCTGGGGGTCGGCGCGGTCAATAATGATTATTCGTTCAATCATGAATCTGGGAATCGTAGCGGAAAGTTATGCGGTAGTGGTGGGTGGGCAGCGGCGAGGCCACGGTGTGTGTGGCCGTTACGGGCGAGCCGTTGATTTTGCCGCGGAAAGTTGCCTCGATGGGCTGACCGGTGGCGGCAACGAAAACCGAGCCCTCGGCGGCCAGGGCGGGGGTCACTTCCAGAGTCTGGCCGTTGGCCGTCAGGTCAACGCGCGAGTCGGCGCTCATGGCGCTGGCCACCGACTCGTCGAACACGATGCTGACGCGCGTATTGGCTATGGTGCACACTATCGGGTCGGGCAGCGTCAGGTCGTCGGCCGCAATCGAAGTGGTTATCATTCCGCTGAAATAGGGCGCATTCCATGCCGCCGGCGGGTTAGTGCCGCAGGTTGCTGAAATCGAGTAGTCGCCAACCGGCAGCGTTATGATTTCAGGCATTTGCGAATAAATATAGCTTGCCATCGGCGTCGACTCCCCTGCGGCAGTGAAGCTCACGGTGAACTCGCCAATGGCCGGAATAGCAACGCCTGAAGTCGAGCTCTTCGACGACGACGACGAACCTACCGAAGCGAGAGCCTGGTCGGGGTTAACGCTCAGTTTGAGTGCTGATTTATGGAAAGAGCCCAGCAGTTCGGGCTCATCGCCCGAGCAGGCACTGAGAGCGAGCGCCACGCTGAGCAAAACATATAAGAAAAACTTATTAAAAGTCATTATCAATGATAACAAATTGTTTTCAATCCGCAAATTTACAAAAAATAATCGGTTTTATTTCCCGGCAGAGGAGAAAAATCATTTTTATTAAGCAAGTTATTGCTTGCATCAATTTTTTAGATTATATTTGCACACAAATACGATTAACGAATGAAGCTCATAGAAATCCATCTCGACCAAATAACAAACTTGTGTAAGCGATTTCACGTTAGCAAGTTGTGGGTTTTCGGCTCGATTCTGACCAACAGATTCAGGGCTGAAAGCGATATTGACCTATGTGTGGACTTCGACTGGAAAAACATTCCTCTACTGGAGGCAGCCAATAACTTTTTCGGATTTCAATTTGCCCTTGAAGACCTGTTAGGCCGCAAGATAGACTTGACCGACGATAGTGCAGTGCGCAACAAGTATTTTCGCGAAGAACTCAACGAAACGCGCAAGTTGATTTATGGATAGAGAAATCAAAAAATATCTTGAAGATATTCTGGTTTCCATTGACGAGATTAACTCTTTCATAAACCAGTATCCGAAACGTTTTGATATATTCTGCACAACTCCTATATTATTTCGCGCAGTTCAAATGAATATCGCCATTATCGGCGAGGCGACCAATAGAATTCTAAAACTCAACCGGAATATTTCCATAACCAATGCCCGCCAGATAGTTAATGCGCGCAATTATGTAATTCATGGTTACGATAGTTTGCGCAGCGAAATTTTATGGGCAATAGTTATCCGCGATTTGCCGTTGTTGAAAGCAGAAGTTGAAGCGGTTATTACTCAGATAAATAACTCTTAAAGGGGAAGGAGGGAGAGGGATGGGAGAGCGAGCAGGGCGCGCAATGGGGTGGTTGAGTGGGGTTCGCAGGCGCCAAGAGGATGCCAGGCGGCCACTGAGCCGTCGGGGCGCAGTTCAACAATCACCGGAGTGGGGTCGACGGTGCCGTCGGGGTGGCGCACACCTAACAGGAGGCGGCGTTCAGTCGTCATTGCGGGTGAAGTGGGTCTGGAGGTAGCGCAGGTCGCCGTATTTTTCAGAAAGCAGGCGGGTGCGGGTAAGACGGATGCTGTCAACAAAGGCTCGCTCGCCCGGCAGCGTGCGCATGTGGAGATAGCCATAGATTCGGCCGGCGCTCATAGTCGAGTCGAGCTGAAGGGTCAGTTCGAGATGGTTGCGGTCGCCGGGGGTAAGGGTTGTTGTTATGGCCTCGGTTGTTTGCTGGCGGTTGAGATAGTCGGCAACAAGAGTGGCGGAAATGGGAGAGCGGGCGTTATGGAGGGCCAGGGTCAGACGAACAACGTCGCCGCGCTGCCAGGTCGAGTCGACGGGAACCTCAAAAGCCAGAAGCTGGGAGGGGCGGGTGTCGGCAAACACGGCGCTGGGAGCCAGGGGCCAGATTGCCGCGGTGTCGCCGGCCCGGCGGGCCAGGTCGGCGTCGTTGAGGGCTTCGATCAGGCGCATGGTGTCGGCCAGCATTGAGTCGCAGCGGTCGAGCACCGCCATATAGCGCGGCAAATGGCGCGCATACCAGCGGAGCGACGAGTCGAGCACTGCCTCGTTGACCTGATGTTTGGCGAGCACCGACGAGCGGAGCGCCAGGCGCGAGGAGTCGGCGTTGAGACCGTTGACGTTCTGCTCCAGCGACAGGGCTCCGGCCAGTTCGAGGTCGACCAGCAGGCGCGCCATCGGTTCGCGGCCGAGCACCATTGGCGGAGTGCGGTCGCAGGCGGCAAAGAGCAGCGCGCCCGAAATCAGGAGCAGCAGCGGCAGTCGCTTCATTTCTTAGCGTCGGGTTCGGTAGATTCCGGCTCCTTGAGGCTCAGGCGGCCGGAGTAGAAGCAGATAAGGGCAATCACACCGACCGACACTGCGGCGTCGGCAATGTTGAATATCGGGTGGAAGAACTCAAAGTATTCGCCGCCTATAAAGGGCATCCAGTCGGGCCAATAGAAGGAAAAGAGCGGGAAATAGAGCATATCGACCACCTGGCCGTGGAAAACCGGGGCATAGCCTCCGGCCGAGGGGAAAAGAGTGGCGGTTGCCGGCGGAGCGGGATTGTTGAAAATCAAGCCGTAGAAGGTGCAGTCAATGAGGTTGCCTATGGCTCCGGCAAGAATCAGCGCAACGCAAACGCACACTCCGGTTCCGGCTGCCGGGCGCTTGAGCAGCCGGCTCAGATACCAGAAGCCGAAAACCGTTGCCACCAGGCGGAAAATTGTCAGGGCGAGTTTGCTGCCTAAAGTCCAGCCGAAGGCCATTCCGGGGTTCTGCACAAACAGCAGGTGGAACCACGGAAAGATTTGCAAGTCCTCGCCCAGGAAAAACGAGGTTTTGATGTAGATTTTCAGCCATTGGTCGGCGATTATCACCAGGGCGATAATCGCCGCCACAAGCCAAGCGGTTTTCCGGGCGTTCATTTTTTTGCTTCGATGCTCAGAGTTGCGTGGGGCACCGCGCGCAGGCGCTCCTTGGGAATGAGTTTGCCGGTCTGGCGGCAGATGCCGTAGGTTTTGTTTTCGATGCGCAAAAGGGCGTTTTGCAGGTGTTCGATGAACTTGCGCTGGCGCTCACACAGGCGCGCGGCCTCCTCCTTGCCCAGAACGTTGGCGCCCTCCTCGAGGGTTTTGAACGTGGGCGAGGTGTCGGAGGTGTCGTTGCCGTCGGAACCGACAACGTTGGCCCTCAGCTGCTCGAACTCGGCTCGCGCCTTTTCGAGTTTTTCAAGAATCAGTTCCTTGAATTCCTGAAGTTCCTCGTCGGAATATCTGAGTTTTTCGTCTGCCATTATGCTTTTTCGATAGAGATGTTAACGCGCAGACCGTCGATGTCGAGCGTGTCGGCCGACTCGGTCAGGGAGTCAGACGTGGTGATTGCGTCGGCCAGGGTCTGCGAGGCAATATAGTCGGAATATTCGCTCAGGGCGTCGACCACTTCGGCCACCGGCTGGAGCACGATGGTTATATGGTCGGTGATTGCATAGTCGCGGCCCTTGCGGATGTTTTGGATGCGGTTAACCAGCTCGCGGGCCATGCCTTCGCGGCGCAGGGCATCGGTCAGCGTAACGTCGAGAGCCACCGTTACGGTGCCTTCGTTGGCCACGAGCCAGCCGGGAATATCTTCGGAGAAGATGTCGACCGTGTCGGCAGTCACATGAGCCGTTGAGCCGTCGGCCAGGGTGAGGTCAATGGCGCCGGAGCGTTCGAGCTCAACAATCTGAGCCTGCTCCATGGCCTGGATGGCTGCGGCAACCTGCTTCATCTGCTTGCCGAACACCGGACCGAGCTTCTTGAAGTCGGGCTTTACGCGCTTGACCAGCACGCTTTCGTCGGGGTTGAGCAGCTGCATTTCCTTAACGTTGACCTCGTTGAGCACCAGGTCTACAATGGGGAGCACCTGGGCGCGCTGGGCGTCGTCGACCAGCGGCATCATCAGTTTGCTCAGCGGCTGGCGCACCTTGATGTTGGCTTTGCGGCGCAGGGCCAGCA
>CAZDVP010000134.1:0-4687 GCA_964508865.1 uncultured Bacteroides sp.
AAAAACAAATATATATAAATTCTTAGGAATACCAATAGGAATTCTTTGGATTCTAGCCATAGCCGCGCGCGGCACAGACGGCCAACCTCTTGCCGAGCCTATTTCGCCCTGCGGAGCATGCCGCCAGGCGCTGATGCAATACGAAGTTCTGGCCGGTGCCCCGGTCGAAGTGCTCCTCATCGGCCGCGACCAAATCTACCGCCTCCCCTCCGTCCGCTCCCTCCTCCCCTTCGCCTTCACCTCCCTATAGAGCATAATATTCATATGGAAAACCTTGTTTTTCAAAAAATTGTTGTATATTTGCAACCTTAAAAACTTTTGAAAATGAAAACTCCTTATCAAGTAGAAAAAATCAGAGCCGTGATTCTCTACATCATGCAGAGTTTCACTGAAGGGGTGGACTATATTAAATTGTTCAAAATTTTATATTTTGCCCAGCGAAATCATCTTGCAAAATATGGTAAGGTTATAGTTGATGAGTCGTTTCGTGCTTTGAAGCATGGCCCTGTGCCAACATATACTTACAAAGGTTTGCAGATTGCCGAGGGTAAGCCTCTCGACGGAAACTTTGAAGATTTCCTTAAGAATATAGAAGTGAGAGACAAAAAGGTTTATGCAACTTCCTTACCTGATATGGACTATGTTTCAGGAGCTGAAAAACGCAGTATTGATGCTTCGATAGCAACGTATAGAGATATTGATCCATATGATTTATCTGCGTTGTCGCACGACTCGGCGTGGCGTGAAGCCAATGAACGGATGATTGATGATCCTCAAAAAAATTTCATGACTCTTATTGATATAGCGCGAGCCGGTCATGCAACCACGGAAATGGTTGACTATATCAGGGAAAAGCAGATTCTTAAGAACGCATTAGCATAACCGTATGGTTGATTTTAGAGGCGCTCTTGAGAGGCTCAAGGCGCAAATGGACAATGAAGGAGTCGTTGATATGTCGTCTGTGCGTATAGGCGATATAATTTATGTGCCTTTAGACGAGGAAGATGGGTTAACGCTAACTGCCGGATATGATATCCGCAGAAAATATATTGTAGTAATAGGCTTTACGCCGGAAGGCGTTGCAATAGGTGCATTGCTTGTGAACTCTAAGATAGATCCTTCGAAGCGATCTCAAGAAATGTTGGATTGTCAATACCCAATGCTGAGTCGACATTATCCGGATGTGTTGGACTACGATAGTTGGCTCGATTGTTCGGATATTTTCGAACTCTCTAAAGAAAAAATTGCACAGCGTAAAGGCAAGCTAAAAGGGTGTTTAACCCAAGATGATAAGGAGCGCGTTATGGACTTCCTGAAAGAGACCGACGTTATCGACAATATCACCAAGCGTCGCTTCGGTTTGATATAGTACGCAGACAACCACTCAAGAGTTATTATAGCAACAAGTATGCGTGTAAGCCATTTGGGTTATACATAACTATTTAGATACGTTAATGCTATATTCAATAGTAAAATATTGGTGGTCAGTTGTTGCAACCAAAATGCTTTTATCATTATTTGTCAGCTGAAGTTCTGAGTCTTTATTTTTACCTTTTCGCGGTGATTCAGTAAATCCTACCTTTTTTAGAGCCTCAGTAATGTCGGTGATACCGTCCCTCCACTTGCCCCTTGTTCCAAGTACAATAAAGAAAGCCTCTATAGTGCTTTCATGATTTTGAATGGGAATAAATGGATCAGGTAATATGTAGTTGCTTGACCAGGCTGCTACAGTGATGCAATATTGACGATAATCCTTCTCAAAAACTTTAACAGAATTAGTGCATATCTCAATATTTTTAGAATTGCTGGATATAACAATGTCCTTCATCGAATCTCCAAATTTATACTTATCAATTCCGATAGGTGTAATCAATTCTATAATCGCTTTAATAATTTCGCTCTTCGGAATGTACTGAGATATACCTAAGCCTGAGCAATAATCGTAGCTATTTTTATAAAACTCGCTATTTTGAGAAATTGGTTTTCCGTTGGCTCTAATTATGGTATTGTCATTGTTATCTGAAGCTATGTAACCACAATTTGAATATGATAAATACTGGCAATTGAGAGTTCTTTTGATATTTCCTTTGTAGTCCAAGATTTCCCACTCGTTATCCTTACGAGAGGCTAACAATTCATCTTTACTACCAAAATTTAATGTGCTGTATTTTGGTCGAATGATTATTTCTCCACTTATTGTCATTAACCCTTTGTCTCCCGATTTGGATTTAAAGATAACATATTTGTCATTAAAATCTATAACTTCCTGAATTTTGGTGCTGAGATTGGTCTTTTCTCCGGTAGTGTCATACATATAATATCTTCCACAATTATCTTTCATGCAGATTTTTCCATAATTTAGACCTAATCCATTAACAGGTTCAAGTCCTTTTTTGAAGGAGAAAATTATTCTCCCATGTTCATCAATGATGCTAATGATAGAATCTTTAAGAGCTAAAGCCTTGCCATTTGAAAATACACTCAATTCGTCGTATTCAGGTTGGATAATGCATTCTCCTGAAATATTAACGAATCCATATTTATAGTCTTCTGTCATTATCAGAAGTTTTTTTTCGATGAATCCAGAAGTCGTTGCTATAATTTCTTTCCCTTTAATCGGGGTTAATTCAAATTGTTTTTTTCCATCTTTATTTACAATTGTAATTCTTTTTTCAGGAAAGCATACCGGTATAAGATTATAATTGCAATGACCTGCGAATGTTAAATTTTCAAGTCCGGGTATGAGCTCAAATTTGTCTTTATCAGTGCGATAAAGCGAATATCCACCATCTTCCATAACAGAAAATACGCCATTGATTATTTGGGATGGCTTATTTTTGAATTCATCTTTGAATTTAATTTCACCATTTTCTGAAATAAAGCTCCAGTAGCCATCTTTTTCTAACTGAATTGGCATATAAGCAACATCCTTTTTTTTGTTGAATGTCATAAAAATGATAAGACCGACTATAAGACAAATAACCGCGGTTTTACAACCCATAATCCAACCTTTACCTAAAATTCGCCATACTAAGCGCAATTTGTGGTTTGAAATTATTGGGAACATGCTAAACGTACAAACGACAGATTATTGATGCCTACTGATTCCCTGAGTAGGGGGTTGGTATGGGTACAAGAAAAGAGGGGAATTCATCGCACCTCTATCATAGCTAAACAGCCCGCCAAGGCCTACAACCTGAATGATATATGAGGGTAGAATAAACTGCCCCTCTGGATTTGTCTTATGCTAATATACGGCAACAAAGCCGCAGTTATAGTTGCGACAAATACAGAAAGAGCGTCTATCTCACTCTGTCTCAGGTTGTTTTTGAATTGGCGGTTCGTTTAGCTGAGAAAGAAAGCTTGACACTTTTCTTATCCGGCGGTATTTCTCCTCCACCGGATGACGCAAAGGTAAGCAAAAATTTTGATTTAGACGCTCTTGTCAGGCAGTTTTTTCTACTATTATTAAATAAATAGCGATGTCGGGCGGGGATGGGGAGTTCAGTTGGGGGAGAAAATGTAAAGTATGCTTGTCAAATTGAAAAATATTGTTTACCTTTGCGGGCAGTTAAACTTTAATTTTTGATTTTTATATGAAGAATATTCTGTTTCCTCATGCGTTTAAGGCCATCGGCTGGGTCATGTTTGTTCCTTCGCTGCTGGCGGGGGTGCTGATTTATTTTGCAGCGTTTTCGCTTTCGGGCGTGATTGAAACGGTTGTTAATGACATGGTTATTATCGGCATAGTTCTGGGCGCGCTGTTTATTGTGTGCTCAAAGGAGCGGATTGAGGATGAGATGACGCGGTCAATCCGGTTGTCGTCGCTGCTGAATTCGATCTATGTTTACGTGCTGCTGATGATCACTTGCACGCTGACTCTCAATGGCGTTGATTTCATGCAGTTTGCGATTCTCAATCTGGTTTTGCTGCCGATAATTTTTGTGTGCAACTTCAGGCTGGAGATGCATAGTTTTAGTAAAATGCGCTGAATGAAGAACAGAATCAAGGTTGAACGGGCCGAGCGGGACATTACGCAGCAGCAGCTTGCCGAGGCTGTTGGGGTGAGCCGTCAGACCATCGTGGCCATAGAAAAGAACCGGTTTTTGCCGTCAACGCCGTTGGCGCTGAAAATCAGCCGATTTTTCGGCAAGCCGGTTGAAAGCATTTTTATTCTTGAAGAATCTGATTAACAAATAGTTTGATTATGACAAATAAAGTAAAGTTCAGCAAGTTTTCGCTGTTGACCACGGCGCTGGTGCTCGTGGTGTTCGTTGTTGGTGTTGTTTGTCTGCTCGACACTCCCGGCGAGCTGATTGCTTATTGCGCGATTTTTTGCGCGGTTATAGGCTCGGGGCTCTATTATTGCCCCAGGTCGGTTGATGTGGATGAGGCCGCGGTGATTGTTAGGCGACTTTGTTCGAAGGCCAAGGTGTTTCTCTATGAGGATATCGAGTCGGTCGACACGTGTTATCCCTCGCCGGGAAGCATCAGACTTTGCGGCAGCGGCGGCTTCTTCGGCTATTGGGGCTATTTCAGCGACATTATGATAGGTACGTATTTCGGCTATTACGGCAGCCGCTCGCACTGCTTCGCTATCAAGCTGAAAAGCGGCCGCCAATACGTTATCGGCTGCGAACACCCCGACCAAATCGTCGCCTTCATCCAGCAGCGCCTCAACGCCTAA
>CAZDVP010000135.1:0-4596 GCA_964508865.1 uncultured Bacteroides sp.
CATGCACGCACCCCTCATGGGCATCTTCCTGACCGCTGAGCTCACCGGCGGTTATAACCTCTTTCTGCCGCTGCTAATTGTCAGCACCATTGCCTACGGCACAGTCAAAATCTTCGAACCCTACAGCATCTACACCATGCGTCTGGCCCAGCGCGGCGAACTGCTCACACACCATAAAGACAAAGCCGTTCTGACCCTGCTGAAAATGGACTCGGTCGTTGAAACCGACTTCCTCAAGGTCAGCCCCGACATGTGCCTTAAGGAAATGTGTGACGTCATTTCCCACTCCACGCGCAACCTCTTCCCCGTTGTCGACAAAGACCAGGTTCTGGTCGGCATTGTTCTGCTCGACGACATCCGCAACATAATGTTCCGCCCCGACCTCTATCGCCGCATGTACGTCAATAAATTCATGACCGTTCCGGTGGCCAAAATCGTTATAGGCCAAAACATGGAAAGCGTAATGAAAATTTTCGACAGCACCGGCGCCTGGAACCTCCCCGTGGTCGACGACCAGGGCCGCTACGTAGGCTTCGTCAGCAAATCAAAAATCTTCAACTCCTACCGCCGTGTGCTCCTCCACTACTCCGACGACTAAGAGACAGCCCCTCCCCATCCCTCCCCACAAGGGAGGGAGCCCTTTGGCAAACAGCGCGATAGCACCGGGAGTGAAGGCGTCCAAGCCGGGAGTGAAGGCGTCTCGCCTTCAACATCTTCGTCAAAGCAAGCCCTCCCTTGTGGGGAGGGTTGGGAGGGGCTTTGGGTGGGGCTTTCTGTTCCTCTTGCTGTGTGCTTGCTCGCGCTCTCCCCAGCCGCAGCTGAGCGAGGCCGACGCCCTTATGGAGGCGCACCCCGACTCGGCGCTGGCGCTGCTCCAGGCGGTCGACACGGCCGCCCTCGCCCCCGACGACCGCCCCTACTTTGCCCTGCTCTTGACCCAGGCCCAAGTCAAAACCGGCGCCCCCATTGCCTCCGACTCCCTCATCTCCGCAGCCCTCAACGCCTACCGCTTCTCGCCCAACCCCGACCTGCGCAAACGCGCCCACTTCTACGCCGCCCAACTCGCGTATGATGCAGGCGATAATCAAAAAGCCATGAAAAATATTCTAATAGCATATGAGCTGGCAAAGGCTAAAGATGATTACTATTGGATGGCAAAATCTTCGGAAATCATTGCGGATATTTATAGCGAAATATACAATTTCCCGGAGGAGGAAAAGTATATTTTAGAAACCATCGATAATTATGGACGCGCCGGGAAAATCCTGAATCAAAGATATGCTTATTGCGATTTGGCCTTGAATAGTTTTAATCAAGGCCAAATTGGCCGCAGCATTGAGATTATTGATAGCATCAGAACTCTCGTGGCGCAGGAATCTCCTTTCAATGAGGGATTAGATGATTATGCGCTATATGTTTTAATTGCCGCCACTCTCCAGTCCGGTAACATCAACGAAGTTGAGCAGTTGCTTAGCCGGCGTGATAACGACTCCAGCGCAACGTTGCTCGAAAGGCTATCCGCAGCAAAGAAAATGAGCTATGTTGAGGCTTGCAATGGTGACTCTGCCGCCAGCACCGAGCTAATAAGCGAGGCGTATAGCCTGGCCACTTCTGATAAAGAGCTGGTTAAGGTGCTCTACACTTCCTACCTGAATAAGCTTAATTTAGGCGACTATCGGTCTGCCGCGTTTTTGGCTGATTCCATAATCGAGTTGCAAAGCCGGATCGTCAGGAATGTTCTTTTCGACGCAGTTTCATCTATTCCCACTGATTTTTATTCCGAGCAGGCTGTTGCTCAGAAAAAGCGCTCGCAACTTTACGAATTATACTTTTGGTCGGCTTCCATTGTGGCGGCTATAATACTTGCCATGAGCGTGCTGCTTTATCGTTGGCGAATGAGGGCAAAGCATGCCGAATATGAATCCGCCTTAGCTAACACTATGGCCACTCTTTTGCAATTGGAAAGTCAAGCCATCGAGGCGCAAAATAATGTTGAGAAACTCGTCAGGGAGAAATCGCAAACTATCTCGCTACTTTGCGACGAATATTTCGAACTGGGAAAAACTGAAAAAGCTCATAAGCGCATAATTGCTCAGGTAGACTCCGAGCTAAATAAGCTCCGCTCTCCCGAAACCATTGCCGAGCTCGAAAAGACAAACGATAATTACATTGGTGGAATAATCAGCGCAGCACGCAGCCAGTGCTATTTCCTAAGCCAAAGCGAACTTCAGCTTGTTTCGTTATTGCTGAATAAGTATACTGTTCGAACAATCTGCTTCGTGCTCAACATTACCTACAATAATTTCTACCAAAAGAAATCTCGAATCGTCAAAAAAATTGAGGCCTCCGCAATTCCCATAAAGGAAGAATTGTTGCGGCGCCTTAATGCCCGAAATGAGCGATAAAGTACCCTCTGATATACTCCAATTTGGCATTGTAAGATACTTTTTAAATACGAGCTTCGTAAATATCTAATATTCAATGCGGTAAAAATTTGAATGTAAGATAAAAACATTCCGGTGAGGAAAAGGATTCGGTGAGATTATTCGTAATTTTGTGGAAACAATTTTAATTCCATAAAAATATGAAAAAATCATCATTACTCACACTCGGAATTGCATCAATTCTTTTCCCGATGTCACTCCTTCTTGTTAGTTCCACAGACAAGCCGGAGCAAAAACCTGCAGCTAACAAATCCGTTAAAGCCGTACTCTCTTCTGAAAGCAAAAACACAGCCCTGCGGCCTAAGGCACCTTCGCGGCAGGTGGTTACTTGCGCGTACGATGGCGAGTATCTGATGTTTGACTTTGTGGTGCCCGAGGGCGAGTGCGACGTGGTTGTGACGGAATGGTTCAGCAATGCTCAGCAGAGCTACACGATTGATTCGTCGATACTTACGGCTGACATCCACGTTGGCGAACTCTATGAATCGACCGTCACCGTGACCACCGAAAAGGGCAACGTCTACACGGCCGACCTCACAGCCGAATAACCCCATTTTTCCAATTTTTTAACCAAAAACTACGTCAACGCTTGCAAATTAACGTAAATGTTTGTATATTAGCGGCGTAACCAAGGAGCAAATAGTTCCACCCGCAGCGGCGGGTGGCAGTACAATAGCCTATGGTTGAGCGCATTGGGCGAAACCATAGGATACAAAGTCCCCACAAAGCCGCACGCGCAGGAGCGTGTGCGAGCACAATCCACCTACTCGCTCCCGCGGGTACCAATCAACTCAAAATCAACAATCAAACTCAAAAATAATATGAAGAAAATTTTACAATCTCTCCTAATTACCACCCTGGCCGCTACCTCCGCCCAGGCCGCGGACTATAAGCCGCTGCTTGAGGAGGGCAAGTCGTGGCAGTGCCTATATCGCGGCAGTAACAATTCCTCGGATAATCCGCACCTCCGAGGAATTGGGATGACGAGGTTCTTTGAGATATTTACCGCCGAGGTTGCTGGCGATACGATTGTTGACGGCAAGCAGTGTAAACGCATTATTCGTCGGACACCGGATATTGACAACACGAGTTCTTATGTTAGAGAATACCTACTAAGCGAAGAAAACGAGGTCGTTAGTTATTGTCAGGAACTCTATGACGGAAACCACGCATTTATTCCCATGATGCGTTTTGATGTTAGCGCGGGCGACAAAATTCAATTATATTTGGAAAACGGTGAACAAATCAATGAGTATAGGAACATTCAGAGTGTTGACACCGTTGTCGGCAGCGATGGCGTTAAGCGTCGCGAAGTATCTATCGGCTACACATCCTGGGTGGAAGGCATCGGATTCTCCGCAGGTTTTGAATTTATGCTCAAAGAGGTTTCAACACAAGATAGTTACTGGGAAATGGATTTCAAAACTATGGAGTGCTCGCTCAACGGCCAGTCGATATTCAAGAAAAAGGACTTCAAGATGCAGTTCGATGAAGACGGAGAAGTCTATGAAACAATGTTCCCAGTGGGTAAATCGTGGACCATGGCCCGCGGCGAAGAAGTGTTCACGGTCAGCGTTGTTGGCGAAACATATGTTGCCGGCATTCCGGCCACTAAGCTCATTGATTCCAACGGAAAGGAATATATTGTAATTGAAGACCGTGGCACGGTTTACTCTTTCTTTGACCATTACGGCAAAATCAGCCCGCTATATAATGCTGTTCCTCTGATGAATAGCCGCATGACCGAAACCAGCTCGTTCAACCGCTACTTCTTCGGCAAGGACTGGGAATACGACTATGAAAAGGAGGAATACACAAACCGATATCCTTGCAAAATCCGCGAGATTAACACTCTGACCGTTAAAGGCGTTGACCGCAAGGAATGGGTGATTGAAAACGAGGATGGCGACATCGTTGCTTCGTGGGTCGACGGCATCGGCTCACCCAACGCCGCAAGCTGGGCTAATATGGAAATGCCGGCCGACTACGACCTTCGGATGATTGACTGCCGGCAAGATGGTGAAGTGATTTTCTCGGCTGAGGACTTCACCTATCAGTCGGGCATCCGCGAGGTCAATGCCGATGCCGCCCGCTCGTCGGCCGCCTACGACCTGCAGGGTCGCCGCGTGGCCAACCCCACCCGCGGCCTCTA
>CAZDVP010000136.1:0-4553 GCA_964508865.1 uncultured Bacteroides sp.
CGATGATTACCAGGAATGCGTTCTTTACGCCGGTCACATTAGACTTAACCGGAGCGGTGGAGTTTTTAGCTTCCATTTTTTAGAATGTTGTGATTTAAGTGATTAAATATTGGTTAATGTTAAAGAATATATGCTTAAGGTTAACTCAGAAGAGTGTGTAACCCCCTAAATTTAATCGCAAATTTATCAATTATTTTTATAATGGCAAAATAATTCGAGTTTTTTTTATGAAAAGGTGATTAAATCAGCGGTAGAGGGGTGCCATCGGGGTCCCTTGGACGCGCCGGCGGTGGAGCACGGTCAGCGGCAGATAGAGCGGCGACCCGGGGTCGAGGCTGTTGCGGCGAACCAGCTGCGAGGAGTGAACATACTCGCCGTCGCGGTCATAAATGGCAACATGGGTTATGCGCCCGGTCGTTGGGTTGCCGAAAAAAATCAGGTCGCCGGCGCGCAGGGAATCGGCCGGCACCTCGCGGCCAAGTTCGGCCTGTTGCCAGGCATCGCGAGGGAGCAACCGGCCCTGGGCGGCATAGGCCATGCGCACCAGCCCGGAGCAATCCATTCCTTTGCTCGACAGTCCGCCCCACTGGTAGGGCACACCTAAATATAACTCGGCGAAGCGCGGAAGTTGCTCGGGGCTAAACTGGCGCGAACTCAGGCTTTCGAGCGGCTCGGTGCCGCACGCCGGAGCGAGAATCATGCGCCCGTCGGGCAGGCGCAGCGAATCGCCGGCACGAACGAGCACATCGCCCGCAACCAGGTCGGTGCGCCGGTCGGAGTCGTGCTGCTCATAGGGCTCGGTAATCATCACCTTTGGCGCCACCGACCAGTCGGCCAGTTGCCGTTTGGTCGGAAAAACGAGCGAATGGTCAATAATCCAGCCTTCGTAGCCGTCGGGCGTGCGGACGCGGGTCCAGCCCTCGCTACGCTCCAGAACCGCGACCGGCGTTCCCATGAGCGCCTGCGAAACCTGCTCGGCGCCATGCGACGGACGCGACCGCATGCTAACAACGCTCAACCGCGCCAACGCTCGCTGCTGCGCAAAAGTGGCGGCGCTGCCGAGCAGTGCCGCCACGAGTATCAGAAAAGTTCGTTTCACTTAACCAGCGAGTTGATAACCGCCTTGATCTGCTCGGCGAGTTCTTCGGCCTGCTCCATGGTCGAGGCCTCGGAATAGATGCGGATAATCGGTTCGGTGTTGCTCTTGCGCAGGTGAACCCACTTGTCGGCAAAATCAATCTTAACGCCGTCGATGTCGGTAATATCTTCGTTGGCGAATTTTTCCTTTACGGCTGCGAGGATTGCGTCAACATCGATTTCTGGAGTGAGCTCGATTTTGTTTTTGGCAATGGCATATGGAGGATAGCCGGCCTTGAGTTCGGTCACCTTTTTGCCGCTCTTGGCCATGAGGGTCAGGAACAGGGCTACGCCAACCAGGGCGTCGCGGCCATAGTGGAGTTCGGGGTAAATTACGCCGCCGTTGCCTTCGCCGCCGATAACCGCGCCGGTACGCTTCATTTCGGTGGTCACGTTAACTTCGCCAACAGCCGAAGCGGAATAGGAGCAGCCGTGGGCGCGGGTAATGTCGCGCAGCGCACGCGAGGAGCTGAGGTTGCTAACCGTAGCGCCGGGAGTGTGGGAAAGAACATAGTCGGCAACGGCCACCAGAGTGTATTCCTCAACAAACATTTCGCCGTTTTCCATAACGATTGCCAGACGGTCAACGTCGGGGTCAACAACGAAACCGACGTCGGCTTTGCCCTGCTTCATCAGGTCGGCGATCTGGGTGAGGTTTTCGGGAATAGGTTCGGGAGTGTGGGCGAATTTGCCGGTGGCCTCGCAGTTGAGTTCAACAACGTTTTCAACGCCTAAGGCGCGGAGCAGTTTGGGCATGATGATGCCGCCAACTGAGTTCACGGCGTCGATTGCCACTGTGAAGTTGGCTTTGCGGATTGCCTCAACGTCGACCAGCGGCAGAGCCAGAACCGAGTCGATGTGCTTGCGGTCATAGGTGGTGTTGAGGAATTCGTGGCCCAGGTCGTCGACTTCGGCAAAGGTATAGTCGTCGGCGGCAGCTATGGCGAGCACTTCGGCGCCTTCGGCTGCGTTGAGGAATTCGCCGTTGTGGTTCAGGAGCTTCAGAGCGTTCCACTGTTTGGGATTATGCGAAGCGGTCAGGATAATGCCGCCGCAGGCTCCCTCGCCGGTAACGGCGATTTCGGTGGTGGGAGTGGAGGCCAGACCGATGTTAACAACATCGAAACCCATGCCCATGAGGGTGCCGACAACGAGTTTGTCGACCATCTGGCCCGACAGGCGGGCGTCGCGGCCAACAACTATGGTATTGCTCTTAACGGGCGAGGACTTACGGATGAATTTGGCGTAGGCAGCGGTAAACTTCACCACATCGAGGGGCGAAAGGCCTTCGCCGGGGGCTCCGCCAATAGTGCCGCGGATGCCTGAAATGGACTTGATAAGTGACATAATCGGTCGATATTAGGATTTTGGTTAAATTTTCGAGGGATAGTAGCGTATATTATATAGGTAGGGATAAACCGACGACACCTCTTGCGTCGGACCCAGATAGCTCTTGATAACCAGACGCACATGGCAGTTGAGCGGCAGGTAATAGAGCGGAGTCTGAATGCCTTCGCCCCATTGGGTGGTTGATGAGAGCGAGGTGTTCTTGAATCGGAATGAAGTCGGCGTTGCCGCAACGTCCTGCTCATTGCCCGAAGCCTCCCAGTTTCCGTTGAGATATGCGAACTTGAGGTTATAGCGGGTAAAGCGGAACCAGATAGTCTGGTCGTCCATGGCCTTGGCTCCCTTTCCGGGATTGATAACCTGCATGTAAACGTAACCGTCGTCATCCATGCGGTAGAACGGCGTGTGCTTAATGGCCACTTCGCGCAGCTCAGCTTCGTCGGCGCATTCCTGGCCGAATTCGGCAACGAAATCAGGGTCGGCCAGCAGCTGCTCGGTCGAAATAAAAACCGAATCGGAGGGCACCGAGGTGATTATCGGATAATTGACCAGATAGTAGTTGACGGCATAGTTTTCGTCGCGCAGCAGGTCGGCATAGCTTTCTTTGTCGCTGCAGGCCGTTGCGCCGGCAAGCGCCATGGCTGCCATTAGTATGTTGAACAGTTTTTTCATTTCCTTTTGGATTGAGGGAGATATTTATCATAGGAGGGCATGGCTTCGCGGAGCTTGGCTATGCAATCTTCGAGCGAACCTTTGAACTCGGCGCCGGCAGCATTGAGATGGCCGCCTCCGCCAAAAACTTCGCCACACACCCGGTTGACCGGAAACTCGCCCTTTGAGCGCATCGAAATCTTTATTTGCGTAGGGTCCTCGCGCAAATAAATGCTCCACACCACTTCGGGCATGGCCAGCGGTTTGTTGACGAGGCCTTCGGTGTCGCCCTTTTCGTAGCCGAAGCGTTGCAGCTCGTCGGCTGTCAGGGCAATCAGCGAGCAGCCATGGTCGGGAATCAGCTCCATTTTTTCGCTCAGCGCATAGCCGTTGAGGCGCAGCGACGATTCGGAAAAAGTGTTGCACGCGCGCTGAAACAGCCGGTCCTTGTCAATGCCTTTGCGCAGCAGCTCGGCGATTACGATATAGAGGTCGGGCTCGTTGGAGTTATAGCTGAAATTGCCGGTGTCGGTCATCATGCCGGTGTAGATACACTCGGCAGCCTGACGGCTGATGCAGTCAAACAGTTCCAGACGGCACAGGGCTCGAAAAACCAGCATCGAAGTCGAACTCGCTTCGGGGTGAGAAATCACCACATCGGCAAAATCGCCCGGATGCAGATGGTGGTCGATCATAACCTTGGGTGCTCCGGCAGCAACCAGCGCCGGCTCCATGCGGTCAACACGCTTGCTTTCGTTGAAGTCCAGACAGAAAATCAGCTCGGCCTCGTTGAGCAGCCTGGATGCATACTCCTCGTGGCGCGAATAAGCCACGGCATCCTTCGCGCCGGGCAGGAACATCAGGTTCTTCGGCACCATGTCGGGCGTAACGACCACGGCCGACTTCCCTATGGCATTGAGAGTGTGCATCAGACCCAGCGACGAGCCAATGGCGTCGCCGTCGGGAGTAAGGTGGCAGGTAATCACGATTTTATCGCTCTCCGAGAGCAGATCGCGCACCCTGTCAATAGCTTTTTCGTTGATGATTCGCGAAATCATAGTGCAAATTTAACACTTTTCCGAAATCCACGCAACCTCTTAGAGATTTTTAACGAAATTGGTTCACTTCGGGCATATACTCGAAGCCGGCGGCAGCGAGGCGCTGCTCCAGCCCGGCGCGGTCAACGCCCAAGTCGTCACACATTTCATTGAGCGACCCATACTCATCGCGCAACTTCATATTAACGAAACTCAAAAGAATAAACGGATCCTGAGGCAATTCCATAATCAATCAATTTACTCCCGCAAAGTTAATCATTTTCCCCAAATTTTCCGATAAAAATTCAGCGTGAAGTTGTTAATAAGGGGAGAAATTTGTAAATTTGCAGGGTCTATGAAAGATATGATTTTAAATAAGGA
>CAZDVP010000137.1:0-4548 GCA_964508865.1 uncultured Bacteroides sp.
TGATGGACTGCAAGAAAGCCCTCGCTGAAACCGATGGCGACATCGAAGCAGCCGTTGAAATCCTCCGCAAAAAAGGTCAGGCCGTAGCCGCCAAGCGCGAAGACCGCCAGGCCGCCGAAGGATGCGTGCTCTCGAAAAACGAAGGTAACTACGCCGCTGTGGTTGCTCTGAACTGCGAAACCGACTTCGTTGCTAAAAACGCCGGCTTCGTTGCTCTGACCAACAAAATCCTCGACGCCGCAGTAGCCAACAAGGTAACCAGCCTCGACCAGCTCAAAGCCATTGAGCTCGACGGCCGCACGATTGCCGACCTCATCGTTGAAGAAGTTGGTAAGACCGGCGAAAAGATGGAAATCGGCGCTTTCGAATATATCGAAGCTCCCTCCACCACCTCCTATAACCACCAGGGCAACAAGCTCGCCACCATTTGCGGCTTCAACCTCGAAGGCGTTGAATACCAGGTTGGTCGCGACGTTGCCATGCAGGTTGCATCGATGAACCCCGTTGCAGTTGACCGCAACGCAGTGCCCGACAGCATCATTGAAAGCGAAAAGGCAGTTGCCATCGAAAAGACCAAGCAGGAACAGGTTCAGAAGGCCATCAACTCCGCCCTGTCGAAGGCCGGCATCAACCCCGCCCACGTTGACAGCGAAGCCCACATCGAATCCAACATGTCGAAAGGCTGGATTACTCCCGAACAGGCCGAGCAGGCTCGCAAAATCATTGCCGAAGTAGGTGCTCAGAAAGCCGCCAACCTGCCCGAGCAGATGATTGAAAACATCGTCAAGGGCCGTATCAACAAATACTACAAGGAAAACTGCCTCGTTGAACAGGAGTTCATCAAGGACGGCAACCTGACCGTTGGCCAGTATCTGGAACAGAGCGCCAAAGGCTTGACCTGCATAAGCTTCAAGCGCGTAAACCTCAACCAGGACTAATTAGAGAATTTCTCATCCGCCAATACCGGGCCGGAGGTCGGCAAACGCCGCCTCCGGCTCTTATTTATTCACCCAGATGATAAACTCGCTCCAGTCGCTGCGCGGAATCTTTGCGGCGTTCATTTTTCTGCACCACTTAGGGCTGTTTGCCGCCGGCGGCGATGCCGGGGTGAGCTTCTTTCTGGTGTTGAGCGGGTTCGTTATGTCGAGCGGCTACCGCGGCCGCATTCTGCGCGGCGAAATTGACTACCGCACCTATCTGCGCCGCCGCTTTCTGCGCATCTATCCGCTCCACCTGATCGGCTTCGTTGCGGCCATAGTGCTGACCAACTGCTGGCTGGGGCGCTACACTCCCCCGGTGTGGCTGGCCAATCTGTTGCTCCTGCAGAGCTGGGTTCCGGAGCAGACGGTTTATTTTTCGTGCGACGCGCCTTCGTGGTGCCTTTCCGACCTTTTCTTTCTCTATGCCCTTTTTCCCGCTTTGGCCCGGCTGGGCAACCGGCTTTCGGCAAAACAGATTGCCGGAGCCATGGCGCTGCTGCTCGGCTGCTACTTCGGGCTGATCCATCTGCTTCCGCAGAGCTGGTGGACTCCGATAATCTACATCAATCCGCTCATGCGCTGCATCGACTTCATTATCGGCATGATGCTTTTCAGCGCCGTGAGCCGCTTCCGGCTCCCCCAAAAGCGCAGCGTTGCGACCTGTCTGGAGCTCATCGTTGCGGGAGTTTACGCCCTGGCCGTTTGCGGCTACTATGGCGTTTCGGAGCGCTACGGCCTGGCCAGTTACTGGTGGCTGCCGTCGTCGCTGCTGATAGTGGTGTTCGCCGCCGGGCGCACCTCCGGGGGCGTGCTCTCGGCCATACTGACCGGCCGGCCGCTGCTATGGTTCGGCAACCTCAGCTTCGTTTTTTATATGATGCACATGCCAATCATCAAGGGCTCGCAGCGCCTGCTGGCGCTCTGCGGCCACGAAGTCATTCCCTCGCAGAGCCCGCTCTTCTGCATCGCAACCTTCATCGTGACCCTGCTGCTTTCAGCACTTGTCAACTCCCGGACCGAGCCTTGGCTCAGGCAGAAACTCGCAAAAACATTAACCAATTTTAACTTTATTAAGTTTTAATAAAGCTGACTTTTTTGGTAAATTTGCGGTCAGGATACTATCCAACTATTTATTCATCACTAATTAAACTCACACCTATGAAAAAGTTTCTTTTAATGGCAACCGTTGTTGCCGCAATGTTCGCAACCTCGTGCTCGTCGATCCAGAACACCGCAACCACCAAGAATGTAGACTCCAAAATCGTTAGCGTCATGACCGCCGACATGATGGTTGGCCCGCGCGTCAGCTACACCCTCAACCCCACCGCCGCTCAGCGCAAAGCCGGCGACAAGAGCGTTAAAGCCGCTGCCGTTGCCGCCCTGCTCGAACAGAATGGCGGTGCCGACGTTCTGGTTGCTCCCGAATTCGAAATCAAGCGTACCAACGGCAAAGTCAACTACGTTAAAGTTAGCGGCCGCCCCGCAACCTACGTTAATTTCCAGGCTCCCAAGTGCGACAAAGGCCCCAAGTGTCAGGAAGGTCCCAAGTGCCGTAAATAATCCGCAACGCGTGTGATTATGAAAAACTATTGTTTAACCGGCTTGGCGGCGCTGACCGTAGCGGCAGCTTTCAGCTCCTGCTCCACAGTTAGCCATGAAGCGACGACGGTTGCAGTCGAATCGAAAATCGTTTCGACCACCGTTGGCGAAATGAACGTCAGCAAGCAGAAAGCCAGCTCCACGGTTAACTGGAACTGGTCGCCCTTCAACGCAGTCAGGCCCTCGGAAATTCAGCAGCAGGCGGCAGCCCAGCTTCTGCGCGAAAACAACGCAGACGTTATCGTTGAGCCTGTTTATGAAATTCAGCGACGCGGCCTGTTTCGCGGCGGCACGGTAACGGTCAGCGGCTATCCCGCCACCTATACCAACTTCCGCCCCCTGCGCGAAAACGAAGAGCTGATGCTCAACAAAAACCGCGTGTGCCCCACCACTGAGACCCAGATTATGCGCCCCGGTTCTTTCCTCGGTTCCAAAAAAGCCTCCAAGCCCAAAGGCGAGAAAAAGACCTACCGCAATAACTCGTTTCTCAACATAACCATAGGACCAAATTTCCTGTCTACGCCCGACCGCTACAACCCCGACGATACTGAGGACTACACCACCACGTCGCTCGGTCTGCTCTACGGCCACTACTGCGTTAACCGCTGGGGCTGGTACGTTCGTGCCAACCTCGAATTCGGCGCAGGCCTCAACTACAACCACTATACCTATGGGGATCGTGGATACGGCTACAACCATCAAAATAATGAAAGATGCACTTCAATGCACCGCAAGCATGCCGCAACCGTTGGCGCAGGCGCTCTGTTTGCATTCTCCAACAAGGTTGGTGTATTTGCCGGTGCCGGTCTGGGCGCGCAAATTTGCGACTACCTGCCTGCGGAGTACTCCATTTTATACTACGGCTGCGAAAATAGCGACGGCTACGGCAAAGCCGAGTTCGCACTGCCGCTGGAAATAGGTTTTGACTTCCGCTTCGGCGCATTCAACGCAATGGTTGGCTATCGCTACACCGCTCTCCCCTCGGTTGATTCCGAGCATATGTCATCGCTGGTTTTAGGCGTTGGCTTCAACTTCTAAGCTAACCTTCCCCCGACATCACTTCATAGCTCCGGCAGACGCAACCAGGCGCCTGCCGGAGTTTCGTTTTGCACTTTGCGTTCTTTTTTCGTAACTTTGCCCTCATGAAAGGTATTGTTTTAGCCGGAGGCACCGGAACACGCCTCTTTCCGATCACCAAAGGAGTCAGCAAGCAGCTCCTGCCCATCTACGACAAGCCGATGGTTTACTATCCGATTTCGGTGCTGATGCGCGCCGGCATCCGCGACATTCTGCTGATTTCCACCCCCGACGACCTGCCCGCGTTCCGCCGCCTGCTGGGCGACGGCTCCGACTATGGCATCAACCTGCAGTATGCCGAGCAGCCGCGCCCCGAGGGCCTGGCCCAGGCCTTTATCATCGGCCGGGAATTCATCGGTTCCGACCCGGTCTGCCTGGTTCTCGGCGACAATATTTTTCATGGCGCGGGCTTCACGTCGCTGCTGCGCCAGGCCGTTGAAAGCGCCGAGCGCGACTCGCAGGCAACGGTGTTCGGCTACTGGGTCAACGACCCCGAGCGCTATGGCGTTGCCGAATTCGACTCCGAGGGGCGCTGCCTGTCGATTGAAGAAAAGCCGAGCCATCCGCGCAGCAACTATGCGGTTGTTGGGCTCTACTTCTACCCCAATCGGGTGGTCGACATTGCCGCCGGCATCAAGCCGTCGGCCCGCGGCGAGCTGGAAATCACCTCGGTGAACCAGCAGTTTCTCGAATCGGGCCAACTGCGGGTGCTCACTCTGCCGCGCGGGTTCGCATAGCTCGACACCGGCACCCACGCCTCGCTGGCCAAAGCGTCGATCTACGTTGAAGTGGTCGAAAAACGCCTGGGACTGAAAATCAGCTGCCCCGAAGGCATAGCCTACTCGCAGGGCTGGATTTCGGCCGACCGCCTGCGCCACATTGCCGCGCCGAT
>CAZDVP010000138.1:0-4509 GCA_964508865.1 uncultured Bacteroides sp.
CTTTCAACATAGCTGATGGTCTTTTCGTCGCTGCGGCGGTTGGTCAGCTCCCAGAAAATCGACGTCGGGTGCCAATCCTCATCTTTCTTTTCTTTCAGCGTCTTGATCCAATAGTCGGGGATACCCATGGCCATGCGGTAGTCAAATCCGATGCCGCCGTCTTTAAAGGGCACTGCCAGGCCGGGCATGCCGCTCATTTCCTCGGCAATGGTTATGGCATTGCGGTTAACTTCATGGATGAGCTTATTGGCCAGCGTCAGATAAGCGATAGCATCGGCATCCTGGCTGCCGTTATAGTAGTCGTCATAGCTGCCAAAAGCCTGGCCGAGGCCATGAGAGTAATAGAGCATCGAAGTCACGCCGTCGAAGCGGAACCCGTCGAAATGATACTCCTCCAGCCAGTAGCGGCAGTTGCTCAACAAGAAATACAGAGTCGGATTCTTGCCATAATCGAAACAGAGCGAATCCCACGCCGGATGTTCGCGACGCCCCGGGTCGGAGTGGAAATAAAGGTCGGGCGTACCGTCGAAACGTCCGAGGCCCTCAACCTCATTCTTAACCGCATGGGAGTGCACGATATCCATAATGACGGCAATGCCGCGCGAGTGGGCGTCGTCGATCAGCGCCTTCAGGTCTTCCGGAGTACCGAACTTGCTCGAAGCCGCATAAAAACTGCTGACATGATAACCAAACGACCCATAATAAGGATGCTCCTGAATAGCCATAATCTGAATGCAGTTATAGCCGTCGGCCGCGATGCGCGGCAAAACATTCAGGCGGAACTCCTCGTAGGTTCCGATACCCTCCTTTTCCTGAGCCATGCCTATATGGCACTCATAAATCAGCAGCGGATCGCGGTTTGGTTTGAATGACTTCTTTTTCCAGACGTAAGGCATTTCGGGAGCCCACACCTGCGCCGAAAAAACCGGCGAGTTCTCGGCTTGCACCACCCGGGTTGCATAAGCCGGTATGCGCTCCCCCTTACCGCCGGGCCATTCAACCAGCAGTTTAAAGAAATCGCCATGCTTCAGCTGCTTGGCCTTGAGCTTGATTTCCCAATCACCATAAGTTCCCTTCAGCTTTTTCAGCGCATAAGCCTCGTCAGGCTGCCAGTTATTAAAGTCGCCGATGAGATAAATGGCGGTGGCATTCGGAGCATACTCGCGCAGAACCCAGCCGCGCGCCGTGCGATGAAGGCCGAAATACTCATAGGCATTCGCAAAATCCTTCAGCGAGCCTGAGGACGCCGTCAACTCAGCCTCCTTATTGACGGCATCTTGATGCCGCCCCTCGATTGCGGGAGCGAACGGTTCGAGCCAAGGGTCATTCTTGATCAGTTTCAGGCGCGACTTGCGCTTAGCTTTAGCAGTGGTCATGGTCAGAAAGGTTGATTTTGGTTTTTGCAAATATAAGCCAAAATTCCGAACCTCGCAAATATTTCCCGGTTTTGGTTAGAAGAGGGGGGTGGAGAGGTAGCGTTCGCCGGTGTCGGGGAGGAGGGCGAGGATGGTGCGGCCGGCGTTTTCGGGGAGGGCGGCAAGGCGGAGGGCGGCAGCAATGGCTGCGCCGGAGGAGATGCCGGCAAGTACGCCCTCGGTGGCGGCAAGGAGACGGGCGGCCTCGAAGGCTTCGTCGTCGGTAACGGTCATTACGCTGTTGATAACCCGGGGGTCGTAGTTGCCGGGAATGAAGCCGGCTCCGATACCTTGGATTTTGTGGGGGCCGGGCTTGCCTCCGCTGAGCACGGGTGAACCGGCGGGCTCTACGGCCACGGCCTGAATGGCAGGATTGTGTTCTTTGAGGCCGCGGGCGGTGCCGCTGACGGTGCCACCGGTGCCCACACAGGCAACAAAGATGTCGACTTGGCCGTCGGTGTCCTGCCAGATTTCGCGGGCGGTTGTCCGATAGTGGGCCCGGGGGTTGGCCGGATTGTCGAACTGGCTTAGTATCACTGAACCGGGTGTTTGGTCGCGGAGTTGCTCGGCGCGGGCAATGGAGCCTTTCATGCCTTCGGCGCCGGGGGTTAGAACGAGGGTTGCGCCAAGGGCGGCGAGGAGTTTGCGACGTTCAACGCTCATGGTTTCGGGCATGGTCAGGATGAGTTTATAGCCTTTGACGGTGGCGACCCATGCCAGACCGATGCCGGTGTTGCCGCTTGTGGGTTCAATAATGGTTGCGCCGGGAGTCAGAATGCCGGCGGCTTCGGCGGCTTCAATCATAGAAAGGGCCACACGGTCTTTAACGGAGCCGCCGGGGTTGAAGCTTTCGAGTTTGAGCAGCAGGCGGGCGTTGAGCTGGCGGGCAGCAACGAGCCGCCGGGCATTAAGCAAGGGAGTGCGACCAATGAGTTCGGTCAGGTTATCAGCAATGTTCATATCAAAAAATGTTGAAGATTTGAATGGTGCAAAATTAGTAAAATTTTTGATTTTCGAGGAAATATTCGTAAATTTGCGGAAAAATTTTCATTATTTATCACAATAAATCTTTTATCCATGCAAAAGTCACTGGTTTGCGGCCTGTTAATGGGTCTTGCATCGGTTATCGGCAACGCTGCGGCTCCGCTTGGAGGCTATGCCTACGGCAAAGTTGAGGCGCCGGCCGGCACCGAATGGGAAAATCCGCAGGTTCTGGCGCTCAACAAGGAGCAGCCCCACGCCTATTTTTTCAATTTCGCATCTGTTGATCAGGCGCTCAAGGTGCTTCCGGAGCACTCGAGCTACTACAAGAGCCTGAACGGTTCGTGGAAGTTCAACTGGGTGAATCATCCCGACAAGCGCCCGGCAAATTTCTATGACCCGACGTTTGACGTCAGCGGCTGGGACGACATTGCGGTTCCCGGATGCTGGAACGTTCAGGGTATTCAGAAGGATGGCTCGCTGAAGTATGGCAAGCCGATCTACACAAACCAGCTGGTTCCGTTCTATGTTATCCGCGACTCCGTTGGCGACTGGAAGAACGGCGTTATGCGCACCCCGACCGACACGACCTATACTACCTATAAGGACCGCAACGAAGTTGGCTCCTACCGCCGCGAGTTCACGGTTCCGGCCGACTGGAAGGGCCGCGAGGTTTATCTGAACTTCGACGGCGTGGATTCGTTTTTCTACCTCTGGATTAACGGCCAGTATGTTGGTTTCAGTAAGAACTCTCGCAATCTGGCGCAGTTTAACATCACTCCCTATCTGAACAAAAAGGGCGAGAACACGATTGCAGTTGAAGTTTACCGCTACAGCGACGCCGGCATGCTCGAGGCTCAGGATATGTTCCGTCTGCCCGGCATTTTCCGTTCGGTTTATCTGACTTCAACTCCGCAGGTTCAGATTCAGGATATGGTTGTTCGCTCGACCATTGACCCCAAAGCAAATCCGTTAGGCCCTGTAACCGCCACCGTTACGGTTGAGAACACCGTTCGCAGCCTACTGGCCAAGAAATGGAAATTCACCGGTTCTATCCGTTATTCGGTTTATCCGGTCAAGCTCTATTCCGACGAAACCGAAGCTAAGGTTCTGGAAGAAACAACGCCCGTTGTCAGCCAGGGCGAAAACTCGGTTGACGTCAAGACCTCACTGACCCTCAACGACGCCCGCCTCTGGAGCGCCGAAACCCCGAACCGCTACGTTCTGGTTGCGGAGCTGCTCGACAAGAGAGGCAAAGTGATTGAAACAGTGAGCACCTATTTCGGCGTTTGCCACGTTGAAATCCGCGAAACCGCTGCTGCCGACGATGAGTTCGGTCTGGCCGGCCGCTATTTCTACGTCAACAACCGCCCCGTTAAGCTCAAAGGCGTCAACCGCCACGAAAATAACCTTTCGACCGGCCACACCGTTTCGCACGAGCAGATGGAGGCCGAAGTGATGCTGATGAAGCAGGGCAACATCAACCACGTGCGCAACTCGCATTATAACGACGACCCCTACTGGTATATTCTCTGCGACAAATATGGCATCTATCTCGAAGACGAGGCCAACCTGGAGAGCCATGAGTATCGCTATGGCGCGGCATCGCTGTCGCACCCGGCTGAATGGCGCGACGCCCACATTGCCCGCGACATGGAAATGGTTCATGCCCACGTTAACCATCCGTCGATCGTTATCTGGAGCCTCGGCAACGAAGCCGGCCCCGGCCAGAACTTCGTTGACGCTTATAACGCAATCAAGGCGTTCGACCCGTCGCGCCCCGTTCAGTATGAACGCAACAACAATATCGTTGACATGGGTTCGAACCAGTATCCGCCGATTCCCTGGGTTCAGAGCGCCGTCAAAGGCAACGCCGGCATCAAGTATCCTTTCCACATTTCGGAATACGCTCACTCGATGGGTAACGCCTTGGGTGGTTTTGCCGACTACTGGGAAGCCATGGAGTCGACCAACTTTTTCTGCGGCGGCGCCATCTGGGACTGGATTGACCAGGCTATCTGGAACTATACCCCCGACGGCACCCGCTATATGGCCTATGGCGGCGACTTCGGCGACAAGCCCAACGACGGCATGTTCTGCATGAACGGCATCA
>CAZDVP010000139.1:0-4486 GCA_964508865.1 uncultured Bacteroides sp.
CCCAGTTGGCGAACCACATTTCTTCGGTTTCGAGATATTGGCTTTCGATGTTGAAAATGCCGGCGTGGGCAATCAGGCAGGCAAAGCGGTGGTCGTGGTTGCCGGCGAGCCAGTAAACGGAGAAGCCGCCATAGCTGGCGCCGGTAGCGCCGATTTTGGTTTCGTCGATCCAGGGTTCGACCTTAACGTCGTCGACCGCGGCGAGGTAGTCGCGCATGTTCTGGCCGGGATAGTCGCCCGAAATCTGGGCGTTCCATTCGGTGCCGAAGCCGGGCAGGCCGCGGCGGTTGGGGGCGATAACAACGTAGCCGTTGGCGGCCATCAGGGCCAGGTTCCAGCGGTAGCTCCAGAACTGGCTGACGGCCTGCTGCGGGCCGCCCTGGCAGTAGAGCAGCGCCGGATATTTCGCGTTCTGGTCGAAGCCCTGGGGCTTGACAATCCAGGTGAGCATCTCCTTGCCGTCGGTGGTGGGCACCATGCGGCGCTCAACCGAGGGCATCTGCAACTGGGCAAAAATTTCGTCGTTAACGGTTGTGAGCTTGTGGGCCGAGCCGTTGGCGGCGCGATAGATTTCGTTGGGGAAGAGCATCGAGTGGGCCATGGTGATGACCTCGGTGTTGCTCAGCGGCTGCAGGCTCTGGAAGTCGACTTCGCCGGCTGTGATGACCGAAACGGTGCCGTCGAGCTGAATGGAGAACACGGGTTTCACGCCGTCGCGATAGGCCAGGAAGAAGAGGCCGCGCGAGTCGGGCTGCCAGGCGATTTCGTCGACCGTGTAGTCCCAGTTGGCCGTCAGGTCGGTTTTCTGGCCCGAGGCGAGGTCGAGAACCATAATGCGGTTTTTGTCGCTTTCATAGCCGTCGCGCTCCATCGACAGCCAGGCCAGCTGGGTGCCGTCGGGCGAGAAGGTGGGGTTGGTGTCGTAGCCCATCATGCCCCGGGTCAGGTTTTCGGTCTGCTTGGTTTCGAGGTCGTAGAGATAGAGGTCGCTGTTGGTCGAAATGGCATAGGCCATGCCGGTTTTTTTGCGCGAGGTGTAGACCAGCTTCTTGCTGTCGGGGCTCCAGGCAAAGCTCTCAATGCCGCCAAACGGCTTCACCGGCGATTCAAACTGCGGCTCGTCGGCCATGATGTCGACCGGGTCGGAAGCAACCTTGCCGTTGAAGTCGGCCAGGAAGGGGTGGGGGATTTCGGTCACCCATTCGTCCCAGTGCTTATACATCATGTCGTCGATAATGCGCGCGTTGGCTTTGGGCAGGTCGGGGTAGACGTCCTGCGCGGTGCGGGCATATTTGATTTGCTGGATGAGCACGATCTTCTTTTCGTCGGGCGAAATCAGGAAGCCGTCGATGCCTTTTTCGAGCTTCGAGGCCTGCTTGCGGTTGCTGCCGTCGGCGTCCATGGTCCAGACCTGGGTTTTGCCGTCGGAGTCGGGATAGAGGAACGCAATTTTCTTGCCGCCGTCGAACCATTTGGCGTTGCTTTCGCTTTTGGGGGTGCGGGTCAGGCGCTTAACCTGGTCGGGTTGGGCCAGCTCCAGCATGTAGAGGTCGGCGTTGGACCGGTTGTGTTCAACGCTTTCGTAGCTCACCGTGTAGAGCACTTTGGTGCCGTCGGGGCTCACCTGCGGGTCGCTCACGCGGCCCAGGGCTTCGAGGGCTTCGATTGTGAATACGCCGTCGGTTGAAGTGAACTCCGGCTTGTCGACCATCGGGGTGTCGTCGTTGCCGCCACCGCCGCAGGCCGTCAGGGTCATGGCCGCGATTGTTGTCATCAGGATTTTTTTCATTTCTTGGGGGTGAATAGGTTATGTTAATGTTTCGGTTTCTCGTTTTTTAGCGTGGCAGGACTATGCGTTCGCCCAGGTAGCGGGCCAGTTGCGCAATAACGTTGCGGATCTGCTGCAGCTCCTCGAGCGTCTGTGCCGCCGAGGCCGGGTCGGCCGCCAGGTTGGCGCGCAGCTGCTTTTCGCGCCATTGCAAAATGGCTATTTTCAGGCCGCAAACGGCCCGGGGCGCGCGGTCGCTGAGCAGTTCGCGCTCCGAGGGAATGTGAACTCCCTTGGTGTGGATTTTGCTCAAAACGTATTTTTCCGACGCAAAAGCCGTTGCCAGATGTCTAACGGCCGGGTCCGGGTCGGCGCCCAACATTGTTGTCAGGAACTTTTCGGCCGCTTCGGCCAGGGTGGTCTTGGCTTCGGAGTCGGCCGCCTCCTCCATTTCGCGCTCCTTGCGGCGAATGGCGTCGACGCTGCCGGCCGAGGCTATGGTTTCGGCGGCGTCGGCCATGAACCGGCGTCGGGCCTCTTCGGCGCGCGCTTCGGCCGCGGGCAGCTCCGTGCGCCAGGCTTCGGCGGCGTTCTGAACGGCGATGAACACGCGCTCCAGGTCGGCGTTGGCCAGCCGCAGCTCGTCGGCCGCCAGTTCGGCGCCTACGTAGTCAATAACGTTCAGGTCGGTCATGTTGCCCTCGGCGTCGACCACCTGCGCCATGGTCAGCAGCCCATAGCGCGCGCAGAGCCTCACAACCTCCGTTTCCGCCGGCCGCAAATAGGCCGCAACGTCGCCCAAAAGGCTGGGAGCGAGGGCGTCCCGCCCTCGGCTGTCGGAAGCCCCTCCCAACCCTCCCCACAAGGGAGGGTTTGAATCTGGTGAAGGCGCTGGAGTTTGGAGCGAGGGCGTCTCGCCCTCGGCAGCCTCCGCCTGGCGGCGCTGCTGCTGTTGCTGCTGGCGGTCGGCCGCCTCGGCGGCATATTTGGCAACCTGCAGGCGCACAATGTTTTCGTCCGTTTGCAGCAGGCGCGCGCACTCCTTGACGTATTCGCTCCTGACTACCCGGTCGGGTATCACCGAAATGCTCCGCGCAATGCTGTTGATAACCCCGGCGCGGCCGATCGGGTCGTTGCTCTCCAGGGTGTCGAGCAAAATCCGCGTCTTGAAGCGGATAAAGTCGGTTTCGTTCTCCTTGAAATACTGCTCGATTTCCTCCAGAGTGTGGCTCTTGGCAAACGAGTCGGGGTCGTCGCCGTCGGGCAGCAACATAACCTTGATGTTCATGCCGTGGGCCAGCAGCATATCGATGCCGCGCAGCGACGCCTTGATGCCCGCCGGGTCGGAGTCGTAGATAACGGTCACGTTCGGCGTGAAGCGGTGAATCAGCGCTATCTGCCCGTCGGTCAGCGATGTGCCCGACGAGGCCACTACATTCTCCACCCCCCTCTGGCTCATGGAAATAACATCCATGTAGCCCTCGACCAGAATGCACTTGTTTTTCTTTACTATTTCGCGCTTGGCCTGGTAGAGGCCATAGAGTTCGTTGCTCTTGTGGTAGACCGCGCTCTCGGGCGAGTTGACGTATTTGGCAACCTCTTTCGAGGTTTTCAGCGTGCGGCCGCCAAAGGCAACCACCTTGCCGCTGACCGAAAACACCGGAAACATAACCCTGCCGCGAAAGCGGTCATAGAGGCCGCCGTTGCGCTCCGAGCGCGAGCAGAGGCCGGTGTTCAGCAGCGTTTCCTCGCCGTAGCCCTTGGCGCGGGCCTCGGCGGCCAGCGCGGTGCTCTTTTCGGGCGCAAAACCCAGGCGGAAACGCTTGATGGCGGCGTCGCTCAGCCCGCGGTTGCGGAAGTAGCTGAGGCCTATGGCGCGCCCCTCGTCGGTTTCGTGGAGCGTGTGTTCAAAAAATTGCAGCGCAAAATCGTTGAGCGCCAACATGCTCTCGCGCTCGGTCGATGCCGCGCGCTCCTCGGCCGTCAGCTCCCGCTCCTTGATTTCGATGTTATATTTGTTGGCAAGCCACTTCAGCGCCTCAACGTAGCTCAGCTGCTCGTGCTCCATAATGAAGCCCACGGGGGTGCCGCCCTTGCCACACGAAAAGCACTTGCAGATGCCGCGCGACTTGCTGACCGAAAACGACGGCGTGCGCTCGTTGTGGAACGGACACAAGCCGATATAGTTCGCGCCGCTCCGTTTAAGCGTCACGAAGTCACTGACAACCTCAACAATATCGGCCGTGTCGAGGATTTTGCGAACCGTTTCCTGATCGATATGCGCCATACTCTCCCGCAAAGTTACAAATTTTCTCCCTAACCCGCAACCCTTAAAACAAGAGCCCCCTCCGGGGGCATTCCCCACCCGCGGGAGCGGGTGGAGGTATAATAGCCCGGGGTGAAACCCCGGGAATTGGCGTGCCCCCCCCCACACACACCGCACCCGCAGGCGCGGGTGCGAGTAAGGGATTGTGCTCGCACACGCGCCTGCGCGTGCGATTTTATAAATTACCTGTTAACCTTGGGTTTCGCCTTTGGCTCAACCCAAGGCCATTGTGCTTCCACCCGCGCTGCGGGTGGGAGGGCAGGGAAGGGCCTTTGGAGCGAGGGCGTCTCGCCCTCGGCATCCGCGACGGAGCAAACCGGATGCAAAAGAGGCTGCGCCGATCGGGCGCAGCCTCAAAATTACTAATTACTAATTACTAATTACCGAACCAA
>CAZDVP010000140.1:0-4435 GCA_964508865.1 uncultured Bacteroides sp.
ATTGCATATCTGCGAAATTATTCTTAAATTTGCAACGGAATCCCCCGAGTGTCCCTGTTGCAAAACAAACCTCGGGGTTTGGTTTTTTAGAGAATCGCGACAAAAATCGGGTGGAAGAATGAAAAATCGCGACAATTTGGCGCGATTTTTGTTGAAAAATTCATAAATTTGTCGCGATAAAATGATTGACCTATGACAACAGAAATCGAAATACTGCAATTCTTGCACTATAATCCGCTATCTAAACGCTCCGACATTCTGCCTGCGTTGACAAAACAGATAAGCGACAGAACGCTGATGAGAATGCTTACCGAAGCGAAAGCCAAAGGCCATGTTGAGGTCGTGGGGCGAGGACCGGCCACAAGATATAGGCTTACACCGCAGGCACAGCTGACGATGGAACTGAATCTTGCAACATATTTCGACAAGGATGTTGACGAGCGTATAATTCAGAAATCTTTCAATTTTGAACTCATTAACGAGATTCTCCCGCAGGTTGAGCTATTCACCCCCGGCGAGCTGCTGCAGTTAGATGAGGCTCAGGCGTTGTTTCGCAATCATTTGTCGGAGATGTCGGATGTTGAATACCGCAAGGAAATGGAGCGTTTGGGTATAGACTTGTCGTGGAAATCGTCGCAAATTGAGGGAAATACTTACTCGCTGCTGGAAACCGAGCGGTTGCTGAAGGAAAAACAGACGGCCAGCGGCAAAACCAAGGAAGAGGCTGTGATGCTGTTGAATCATAAGGATGCCCTTGATTTCATTCTTGATGTGCCGGATTATCTTAAAGAGCTGTCGGTTGCACGAATCGAGGAAATTCATTCGTTGCTTACCAAGGAGTTGGGAGTCGAACGGAACATTCGTCATCGTCGCGTCGGTATAACCGGAACCAACTATGTGCCGCTCGACAATGAGTTCCAAATCAGAGAGGCGCTTGAGGATAGCGTCAGGCTTATAAATGGCAAAAGCAATGTGTTCGACAAGGCTCTGCTGGCTCTGGTTTTATTAAGCTACATTCAGGCGTTTACTGATGGCAATAAGCGAACTGCGCGCATTGTTAGCAACGGCATTTTGATAGCCAACGGTTATTGCCCCATTTCTTTCCGGACGGTTGATTCGATTGACTATAAGAAGGCTATGCTGATGTTCTATGAGCAGAATAATATTGCAGCGTTTAAGCGTATATTCATAGACCAGTTCCTTTTTGCAGTGAAAACATATTTTTAAAAGTTTAAAGAAACTTAAGATAAGGGGTGGGGTGTGGAGTTCGGAAAAAAATTCGTATATTTGCGGTGTTAAACCAACAACATTAAGTATGGAAACTCCTGAAATCGACTGGTCAAAGCTACCCTTTGGCTATTATCAGACCGACGTTAACGTGCGCTGCACGTTTAAGGACGGCCAATGGGGCCCGATTGAAGAATCGACCTCCGAATATCTTAACATCCACATGGCCGCCACCTCGCTCCACTACGGTCAGGAATGTTTTGAAGGCCTGAAGGCTTTCAGAGGCAAGGACGGCAAAATCCGCATTTTCCGCCTCGAAGAAAATGCCCGCCGCATAGCCGACTCCGCCCGCGGCCTGATGATGGAACCGGTTCCCGAAGAGCTTTTTGCCGAAATGGTTAAGCGCGTCGTAAAGGCCAATGCCCGCTTCGTGCCCCCCTACGGCTCCGGTGCGTCGCTCTATATCCGCCCGCTGGAAATCGGCATTACCCCGCAGGTTGGCGTCAAGGCCGCAACGGAATATATGTTTGTGATTTTCGTGCAGCCCGTGGGTCCTTATTTCAAAACCGGCTTCAAGCCCACCAACATCTGCATTATGCGCGAATATGATCGCGTGGCCCCCAAAGGCACCGGCCGCTGGAAGGTTGGCGGCAACTATGCGGCTTCGATCAGCGCCAGCCATCGCGCCCACGAAATGGGCTATTCGGCAGTGCTTTTCCTCGACCCCAAGGAGAAGAAATATCTCGACGAGTGCGGTCCGGCAAACTTCATTGCGATTAAAAACGGAGTTTACATCACTCCCGCTTCGGAGTCGATTCTGCCGTCGATTACCAACAAGAGCCTGATGCAGATTGCGCAGGATATGGGCCTGAAGGTCGAGCAGCGCCACATAACGGTTGATGAGCTCAACGACATCAGCGAAGCCGCCGCCGTCGGCACCGCCGCCGTGGCCTCGCCCGTTGGTGAAATCGACGATATCGACACCGGCACTAAATACGTTATCAGCCGCGACGGCCAGCCCGGCCCCGTAACGACCGAGCTCTACCATCGCCTCCAGGCTATTCAGAACGGCGACGCGCCCGACACCCACGGCTGGAACACCATAGTTGAATGAACTATCAGGCAATCATAGATAAATATTATCCCGAAGGCACACCCCTTCGGGATATTTATATGCGCCATGCGCAGTCGGTTGCCGACCTGGCCGAGCAGCTGCGCGAAAAAAACGCGCCGGAGCTCGACCCGGCTCAGGTGCGCGCCGCGGCCATGCTCCACGACATAGGGATTTTCCTGACTTCGGCGCCGGGTATTCACTGCAACGGCAGCGAACCGTATATCAACCACGGGCCGCTGGGCGCAGCCCTTTTGCGTCGCGAGGGGGCGCCGGAGTGGGCGGCACGCGTTGCCGAGCGCCATACCGGGGTCGGCATTCCGCCGCTTGTGCCGGAAACGCGCCTTGAGCGCCTGGTTTGCTATGCCGACAAGTTCTACTCCAAGTCCGGCTCCATGCAGCGGCGCTCGCTGCAGCAGGTGGAGCAGTCGGTTGCCCGCTTCGGGGCCGACAATTTGGCTGCACTCAGGAACCTGGAGGCTGAATTTCCGCTCTAATAGCCTTAGCGCTTCTGAACAACCTTGGCGCCGGGAGCCACGTTGGTCGTTACCCAAACGTTGCCTCCGATAACCGCATTGCGCCCGATGGTTATACGCCCCAGAACCGATGCGTTGGAGTAGATAGTAACGCCGTCTTCAATAATCGGGTGGCGCGGAAGCGACAGCGGGTGGCCGTCGTCGTCGAACTCAAAGCTTTTTGAGCCGAGCGTAACGCCCTGATAGAGCGTAACGTGGTTGCCGATAATGCAGGTCTGGCCGATAACCACGCCGGTGCCGTGGTCAATGGCGAAATATTCGCCAATGGTTGCTCCGGGGTGAATGTCGATGCCGGTGGCGCTATGGGCCATCTCGGTGATTATGCGCGGAATAACGGGCACGCCCTTGAGCAGCAGCGCGTGGGCGGCGCGGTAGTGGACCATGGCGTTGACCACCGGATAGGAAAAAATCACTTCGCCCCGGTTGTCGACCGCCGGGTCGTTGGCATAAACGGCATCAACGTCGGTCAGCAGCACGCGGCGCAACTCGGGCAGCTCGCTGATGAACTCCAGCGCCAGGGCCGAAGCGTTCAGATCGTCGCCTACTCGCGCAATTTGCTCGCATAGAATACCATAGAGCTTGTCGGCGTTCACCCCGATGGCATAACGGCGCATCGAATCGTCGGCCACCGAATCGTCGAAAAACTCCGGGAAAATCAGCGCCTTGATCAGCGCAACGGCTTCGCCCAGGCGGGCAACCGACGGGCGGCGGTGGCGGCGGCCAACGCACTCGCTCAGCCGCTCGACCGCATCATGCAGAATCTGTTCCTTGCTGTTCATATCCGCAAAGTTACGCAAAATTTTGCAAGCGCCGACAATTTTCGCTAAATTTGCGGGTGAAGATGAAGAAGTTTAAAAAGTTCAAGACCCGCAAGCGGTATCGGCTGGTGTTTGTCAACGACAACACTCTGAACACCGTCTGGACCATGCACTTGACCCGCGCCAAGGTGTGGGGGCTGTCGGCGCTCTGCGTCGCCGCCATAGCCGCGCTGGTGGTCTGCGTGGTAGTTTGGTCGCCGGCGTCCTACCTTCTGCCCGGCTATATGCGCCCCGAGCAGCGCCGCTCCGCTGTCGACAACACCTTGCGCGTCGACTCCCTGCTGGCCGCCGCCGAGGTGCAGAATGCCTATCTGCTCAACATCGTTAACCTGCTCAGCGAAGACCCCGACTCCGTCGGGCCCGCCGCTCCGCCCGAGGCTCCGGCCGAGCTGGCCGACACGCTGATGACCGCGACTGCCAACGAGCGCGCCTTTGTCGACAGCTGGCTTGAGCGCGAGCGCGGCACCCTGTCGGTGCTCTCGCCCATAGTGGCCGAAGGCATGCTTTTCCGCTCGCCGGTGGTCGGCGCGGCGCTGGCCGAGGGTTCGGAAACCGAGCTGCAGGCTGCTGCCGGCGCTCCCGTCGTGGCCATTCAGGATGGCATTGTGGTCGACGTGCGCACTGATGCCGCCACCGGCCGCAGCTACGTTACCGTTCAGCATTCCAACGACTTCATATCCATTGTTGGCGGTCTGGCCGATGCGTCCGTGGCCCCCGGGCGGCGCGTTGTTTCCGGCCAGGTT
>CAZDVP010000141.1:0-4347 GCA_964508865.1 uncultured Bacteroides sp.
GGCCGTCGTCGTCGAAGTCAATGTCGATATCGGGCAGCGAAATACGGTCGGGGTTGAGAAAGCGTTCAAACAGCAGGTCGTACTTAATGGGGTCGATCTGCGTGATGTCCAGACAGTAGGCCACGGCGCTGCCGGCTGCTGAACCACGGCCCGGACCGATGCTCACTCCGCGCGCACGGCCGGCGGCGATAAAGTCCTGCACAATGAGGAAGTAGCCCGGAAAACCCATGTTCTTGATCGTGTCGAGCTCGAAGTCGATGCGCTCGATTTGCTCTTCGGTCAGGGTTTCGCCCCAGCGGCGGTGGGCGCCTACGTAGGTCAGGTGGCGCAGGTAGTCGTCGTTGTCGGTGAATCCTTCGGGTAGCGGAAAGTTGGGCAGAATCGGCTTGTGGTCGATCGAATAGGTTTCAACCTTGTTGAGAATTTCAAGCGTGTTGCTCAGCGCCTCGGGGATGTCGGCAAAAAGCTTGTTCATCTCCTCGGTGGTTTTCATCCACTCCTGCTTGGTGTAGAGCATTCGCGTCGGGTCGGTCAGGAAGCGGTTGGTTGAAACGCAAACCAGGCGGTCGTGGGCCTCGGCGTCGGCTTCGTTAACGAAGTGAACGTCGTTGGTCGCAATGAGTTTGATGCCATGTTTGCGCGCGAACTCAACCAGAACGCCGTTAACGTTCTGCTGCTCGGTGTAGACCTCGTGGTTGGCGTTGGGAACCGTTGCTTTGTGGCGCTGCAGTTCCAGATAGTAGTCCTCGCCAAATATTTCCTTATACCATAGAATCTGGCGCTCAGCCTCGTCAATTTGGCCGGCGCGGATGAGCCGGGGAATTTCGCCGCCCAGGCATGCCGAGCAGATAATCAGGCCCTCGCGGTGGGCGGCCAGCTCGGTTTTGTCGGTTCGCGGGTGGTGGTAGAAACCGTCGGTCCAGGCGCGCGAAACTATTTTGATGAGATTGTGGTAGCCCTGTTCGTTCTTGGCCAGCGCAATCAGGTGGCGCCCCTTGTCGGTTTTGTCGCCGCGGTCTTCGAGCGAACCGTTGGCAACATAGAGCTCGCAGCCGAAAATCGGTTTGAACGGCTCCAGACCCTCATCCTTGCGCTTGGAGTTGACCTTGTTTATATAGTTGAAATACTCCTTGATGCCAAACATGTTTCCGTGGTCGGTAATGGCCAGGCCTGGCATGCCGTCGGCTATCGCTTTGTCGACCAAACCTTTGATGGAGGCCTGGCCGTCGAGAACGGAGTATTGCGTGTGGACGTGAAGGTGAACGAACGGTTCCATAACTCCCACAAAGGTACGAAAAATCCCTCAACCTCCAAAATTCTCGCACCCAAATTTTTTGGCGGTTTGATGCGGGTGGAAATTTTAGTTTGTCGGAAATTTTTCCTAACTTTGTGGCCGGTAAAAAGTTTCACGTTTCGAATCATATTATGTTTCGTCGCATTCTAATTCTTTTCATAACCATTTTTTCTCTGGGCTTCTCGGTTGGAGGTCAGATTATTGCACGCAGCGACTCGCTGGCCACCTTCGACGCTGACTCGCTTCGCCGCGCGTTTGACTCGGGGCCCTATTTCGCCTTTTATAAGGATAACTACTTTATTGTCGGGACCTCGCTCGGCTCCCGGCCCACCAAATATAACTCCAACGTCAAGTTCCAGATTTCGATTCAGCAGAAACTGACTCGCTCCACCCTGCCCTGGAACACCTATTTATATCTCTTCTATACCCAAAAGTGCTTTTGGGACGTTTTCCGCAACTCTATGCCGATGACCGACCTGAACTTCAACCCGGGTATCGGTCTGGCAAAGCCGTTTTTCTCCACCGTTTCGGGCCGCTATGTGGGCAAGGCGTTTCTGGTTGTCGAACACGAGAGCAACGGCCGCGACGGCGAGGCCTCGCGCTCGTGGAACAAAATCAGCTTCGGCGGAAATATCTACATTGACCAGAACCTGATGGTTTCGACCAAGTTCTGGATTCCTATCGTCGACGGCGGCTATAACCGCGACATCCTAAAATATAGCGGCATATTCCAGACCTCGGTCGATTTTATGACCGACAACCGCCGCTTCGGCGCGTCGGTGCTCCTGGTCAAGCGCAAGGACTGGAACCCGTTTAACTGGAATGTGCAGCTCGATTTGAAGTTCCGAATCTTCCCCAAGGATAACCAATATCTTTTCCTGCAATACTATACCGGCTACGGCGAAGGCTTGCTCGCCTACCGCGAATATCATTCGCGCATACGCTTGGGAATTTGTTTGAGCCCCACTTTCTTCGGCGAATACTAACGCGTTAAACTTTTGTGGCAAACCTGTACGTTTTTTGTCTATCTCAGATGCAATAAATAACTTTGCACCTGAAATGACAACAAAACGAAAAATACTACTTTCTCTGCTGATTCTTCTGCTGGTTTGCGTCGGCGTTTACGGATATTCGGTGTGGCAGCTCTCACGCTTCAACACTTCGTATCACTTCATGGAAACGCCCGGCAATCTAATTGCCTCATTCCAGTCCAACGATGAAAATTCGATCGTTCAGCCCAGCGGTAACACGGTTTATTTTAACCTCGGTTCGCGTCACTCCTTTATTTCGAAAGACGATGCTCTCAAGCTCCGCGAACAGGGCTATCCGGTTGAATTCAAAAACACCCTGCTGATCACCACCGACTGGCAAGGCCGCTACCGCGTGTTTACCAAAATGGCGCATCTCGACGTTACTTTGGTTAACCCGACGCTCCCCGACTCAACTTTCGTTATCCACGATGTTGACCTGATTGTGGTGCCCGATGGCAGCCCCAATGTGCTCGGCATGGATATTCTGTCGAACCTCGTTATCGAACACCTCTGGCCCGAACGCGTGATTAACTTCTACAAGGAGGTGCCTCCCGGCTACACAACCGTTTCGCGCCTGAAAATCTACGACATGGGCAATACCGGCACCACCGGCCGCGCCGCCATTTCGCTCGTGGTCAACGACGAAGAACCCCACGACTACTATCTGACCTCGGGCCGCTATATGTCCGGTCTGGAACTGGTTCAGCCCTACGACAACATCCACACCGCAACCTCGCGCGTTGAAAAGGACCCGCAGACCGGGCTTTACACCCAGCGTCACTGCCGCGTTAACTTCGGCAACCGCCTGCGCTACTCCAGCGTTGTTTATTCCGACACTATCCACACCGACGAATACTCCGTTAATCCGCTGAAATTCTTCGACCAGGATTTTGTGCTCGACATGCCGGGCCGTCGGCTCATGATTCACAAAACCAGAGAATGACAATCATGCTCTGCGCCGGCGAAGCGTCCGGCGACCTCCATGCCTCGGAACTCATTCGTGCAATCCGCGCCCAAAGCCCGGATTGCAAATTTATTTTTCTGGGCGGCGACCTGATGGCCGAAGCTGCCGGCTGCCGCCCGGTTATCCACTATCGCGACATGGCCTTCATGGGTTTTGCCGACGTGTTGGCCCACCTGCCGCAGGTTTCGCGCAATCTCAGCGTGGCCCGCTCGCTGCTGATTCATAAGCGACCCGACGCCCTGATTCTGGTCGACTATCCCTCATTCAACCTCCGCATCGGCGCCGAGGCCTGCCGCTTGGGCATTCCGGTCTACTACTATATCGCTCCGAAAGTTTGGGCCTGGAAAGAATTCCGCACCAAAACCATTGCCGAGCAGTGTCGGCGAGTGTTCGGCATATTCCCTTTTGAGCCGGAGTTTTTCCGCTCCCACGGCTATGACCGCTGCGTCTACGTTGGCAATCCGTCGGTCGAAGAAATTGACCGGCGCCTGGCCGCCGCGCCCTCGCCCGAGGAATTCCGGCGAATTCACTCGCTGCCGCCCAAGCCGATTATCGCCATAGTGCCCGGGTCGCGCGTTGGCGAAATCAAGCGCAATCTGCCGCTCATGCTCGAGGCTGCGCGGGTGCTCCGCTCAAAGTTCCAGGCTGTAATTGCCGGCGCCCCCGGTGTTGACGGCAAGATCTACGACTGCGGCGACGTTCCGCTGATTTTCAACGCAACCACCGAGCTGATGAAGGTGGCCACCGGAGCCATCGTAACCTCCGGAACCGCTTCGCTCGAAGCCGCTCTGGCCAATGTGCCGCAGGTTGTTTGCTACCGCCACACCGGATCGCGTATGCTCTACGCCGTAATGTCAACAGTGCTGAAAGTGCCCTTTGTCAGCCTGCCAAACCTGATTGTGCGTCGTCGCGTCGTGCCCGAGCTGCTGCTCCACCAGTGCACTCCCATTGAAATCTTGCGTCACCTCATCAACGTGCTCCCCGGCCACCGCGGCCACGACGCCCAGCTGCAAGGCTACGCCGACATCCGTCGCGCCCTCGGCACCACCCCCGCCGCC
>CAZDVP010000142.1:0-4332 GCA_964508865.1 uncultured Bacteroides sp.
TCGGCCTGGATGCGGCGGCCTTCAATGCCGGCGCGCTGGGCGTAGAAGGGATATTTTTCTTCGATTTCTTTGTAGGCCTTGGCTGCTTCGGCGAAATTGCCTTCAGCGCAGAGAACAACTGCCTTTTTCTGAAGGAAGTAGGGAACGAGCTGAGGATTGTTGTCGGAAGCGGAAATGGCTTTGTTGAAGGCTTTCACTGCATCGGCATATTTGTCGAGGTTTACGAGGCAGTCGCCTTTGAGACCGTAGGCAAGAGGGCCTACAACGTTGTCGGTAGCGCTATATTTTTCAACATAGTCGAGAGCTTTCTGATATTCGCCCTGACGATAGAGAATGATTGCGCTTTCGAGAGCGGCGCGGTTGCCGGCGTCGAAACCATGGTTTGCGGCTACGGCTTCATAGGCGGCCAGAGCGGTTGAGTCATTACCTTCAAACAGGGCAATGCGGTCGGCATCGCCGATTGCTTCGTTGCCTTTGGCAACGGCAGGCTGTTTGTAAGCGAAAATGTAGAGCAGCACGCCGATAACAACAATTGCAACGGCGATGGTTGCCCACATCATGATTTTGCGGGCCTTGTTGGCGGTTTCAACAGAGGATTCCTCTGCGGGAAGTATGGGTTCGTTTGCCATGATTTATAGAATTTTTTTCTTGTTTTCGAACCGCAAAGATAGTAAAATAAAATGAAAATGAAAAATTAACGGCTAATTTCGATGTTTTTTCCAATAAATTCGTGGGTTAGGAACGTTATAACTACGTATGAATACTACTATAGCAACCCTGACAGAGCGCCGCAGCGTGCGCCGTTATGAACGCGAACCGATTTCGCAAGAGAATATGAACCTCATTTACGAGGCTATCCGCAATACTCCGACCAGTTATAACGGCCAGCAGTTTTCGGTGGTCGACGTAACTGACCAGTCGCTTAAGGAGCGCCTCTATGAAATCACCGGCCAGAAGCAGATAAAAACGTGTAATCATTTTCTGGCGTTTTGTGGCGATTATAATAAAATCCGTTGCGCAGCACGCGCCAAGGGCGTTGAAATGCCGGAGTTTGAAAACACTCTCGACGGCCTGATAGTTGCAACAGTGGATGCTTCGCTGGCAATGATGAGCGCTGTTGCCGCCGCCGAGTCGCTCGGACTGGGCACCTGCTGCATCGGTTATGCGCGCACCGCCGATCCGGAGGCTATTTCGCGCGAGTTGAAGTTGCCTCAGGGGGTCTACGTTGTTTGCGGCCTAGCAATAGGAGTTCCACGCGAACAGCCCGATCTGAAGCCCAAGCAGCCGCTATCGCTGCTGGTTCACCAAAATGGCTATCGCACCGACGACCTTACGCCGGATCTTTTGGCCTACGACGCGGAAATCACCCGCTATAATGAAACGCGCTCAGGCACTAAGTCTACAAACGACTGGGTAGCCCACATCATCGGCTACTATACCGAAGCTATGGACTACCACATGTTGAAGAAACTCGCCCTGCGCGGCTTCTCCATTATCTCTTAATTTCAGAGCATCAGGAGCTGGAAGGGCCAGGAAACGAGGCCGAGGGTGAAGCTGATGATGAAGGCCCACTGGGCATATTCGCTGGAGCGAACGGCGGCCGCTGCGTCGCCGCGCATCCAGTGGCGATTGACCTGCGAGGAGAATATCAGCCCAACAACTGCTGCAGGCAAGCAGCAGCAGAGCAGGGCGGCTATGTTCCAGCCCATATAGCTTTTCGGGCGGTTAATGCCGTTGATTTGCTCGGGTGCGTTGACTATGATGTCGATGTAGGGCTGATGAACGTAGTTGTTGGGCTGGCAGGCGTCGTTGGCAGCGGGCTGCTGTTCTTCAATAACTGTGGTCTCGGGTTGATGAACTTCTTCCGTTTCCACTTCAATCAGGCAAGCCAGCTCAGGAACCTGGCCGACTGTGCTCCAGTCAGGCAGTTCGTTGCACCAAACCGGCAGTTCGCTATTAAAGTCGCGCCTAACCTTGAGTTCTTCAGCTGAAAATGGCCCTATGGGCTGGCCGTTTTCAATTATCCAGTATTTTTTCATCAGAAGAATTTTAAGCCCGGTTTTTCAACTATGTCGGCCAGAACGGCATTTGCCAGCGAGCTTGCGCCGATGCGGAAGTATTCGTTGGTAAGCCATTCTTCGCCAAGCACTTCTTTGATAATAGTGTAGTATTTCACTGCATCGTCGGTTGTGCGAACTCCGCCGGCGGCCTTGAAGCCAACTTTATTGCCGGTTTTTTCGTAGTATTCCTTAATGCACTGAGCCATAACGTAGGCTGCTTCGAGCGATGCGCCGCTATATTCCTTGCCGGTTGAAGTTTTCAGGAAATCTGCGCCGGCATAGAGCGAGAGAATAGATGCGGCCTTGATGTTGGCGGCACTCTGCAGTGCGCCGGTTTCGAGAATCACTTTCAGGCGGGCATTGCGGGCGGAATGTTTGAGTTCGGCTATTTCGTCGCAAACTTCTTCGTAGTCGCCATCGAGGAAGTTGCCAACGTTAAGTACAATGTCGACCTCGTCGGCACCGGCTTCAACGGCCAGGGCAACTTCGGCAACCTTTACTTCCTGGAAGGTTTGCGATGCGGGAAAACCGCCGGCAACGGCAGCAATCTCAACCGACGAAACGTCTAAAACGGTTCTTACCAGCTGAACAAAGTTGGGATAAACGCAAATTGCGGCTACGTTGGGCAGCTCGCCATATTCGTTTTCGAAGTCGTTGACTCTTTCAGTGAAGCGCGCAACGCTCTGGGGAGAATCTTTGGCGGTTAGGGTTGTCAGATCAATAGAATTGAAAATCTTTTTGAAAACTTCCTTGTTGTAGTTTTCCTTATAGTGCTTTTCAATGATTTCATTGACCGCGGCCTTAACAGCGGCATCGTCGGCAACCACCTTTGAATCGGCAATGGCCCGGTTGTATTTATCAAGGTTTTCCATAATCTATAATAGTTTAATTTTGGTTATCAGCTTAGTTGGAGCATACGCTCGATTGGTTTGCGCGCCTTTTCGGCAATTTCAGGGTCTACGGTAATTTCCGGCGCCATATTTTCCAGGCAAGCAGCCAGCTTTTCGAGAGTGTTGAGCTTCATGAATGAGCAATCATTGCATGCGCAGGTAGAATCGGCCGGAGGCGCAGGAATGAACGTTTTGTCGGGACACAGACGACGCATTTCATGAAGAATGCCACTTTCGGTAACCACTATGAATTCCGACCCTGCCGGAGCTTCGGTGGCCGCCTTAAGCAGCGCCGCGGTCGAACCTACAGTGTCGGCCAGCATCAGCAGCGGCTTTTTGCATTCGGGGTGGGCGAGCACGCGCGCGTTGGGGTGCTGCTTTTTCAGCTCAATGAGCTTTTCGAGCGAGAATTGCTCATGAACATGGCAAGCGCCGTCCCATAAAAGCATCTGGCGACCCGTCACGCTGTTGATATAATTACCCAGATTCCTGTCGGGCCCGAAAATTATCTTTTGGTCGGCCGGAAGCGAATCAACAATCTTGCGGGCATTGCCCGAAGTTACCAGCAGATCCGACAGCGCCTTCACTTCAGCCGAAGTGTTGACATACGAAATAACCATATGGTCGGGGTGGGCCTTTACGAACTCCTCGAACTGCGGCGCCGGACAACTGTCGGCCAGCGAACAGCCTGCCTCCACGTCGGGAAGCAACACCGTTTTGTCAGGGCAGAGAATCTTTGCTGTGTCGGCCATGAAGTTCACGCCACACAGAACTATTACCGGCTCCTTCAGCCGCGCGGCAATCTGGGCCAGCGCCAGCGAGTCGCCTATATAGTCGGCCAACTCCTGAATTTCCGGGCGAGTATAGTAATGCGCCAGAATAACAGCGTTTCTTTGCTGCTTGAGCTGCTTGATTTTATCAACGAGTTTCGACTTTTCGACCATCGTTTTTTATTTCTTTATGTTTTTAGAGAAAAAATTTTTTAAAAGAAAAACAAAGAAAAAAAGAATAAGAGCTGTTAAAACAGCTGATAACTTTCCGGCCAAAAGCTTGACAAATCGGGTTATCAAACCTTATTAACCGCTATCAACTGAATTATCAACAACTGAATCCATTGATTTTCAATTGATAAATAGAGTTATCAACATGCTGTTAACAACACGCAAAGTTAATAAAAAAATCCGACTTTCAAAGTCAATAACTCCTAAAAAAGCTATTCATAACTATCAACAACCGGCCGCCCTGCAAAGTTGACTTGGGGCGCCGCTTACTTTTCAACAGCTATTTCAACCGGTTTTCAACAGCTTTTCAACACCGTTTAATGCATATGCAGCGAGGAGTGGCTTCACAGTCACTCCTCGTCGAATAATAAACCAATCATT
>CAZDVP010000143.1:0-4238 GCA_964508865.1 uncultured Bacteroides sp.
TTGGCAATGAGGCGGAAGGAGCCGTCGGTAACATCCTCCATCGGCGCCAGCATGATTGGTTCGCTGCCTAAATCAATGTTGCCTATCTTCATAGAGTTATTGACTTGGCTTCGATGTTTTTCGACAGGAAGAGCGAACCCATTTCGGAGAATTTGGTGGCGCTTTCGGTGGTGAGATAGCGAACTGAGCCGCCGCGGCTGATTCGTGCGGCCATTTCGGGATGGCGGCCGAGGTAGTTTTCGAGCGAGCGGGCAACGATGTCGCCCTGCGTAACGATTTTCACCTCCGGGGGCATGTATTTTTGGATTTTGCGCAGCAGCAGCGGGTAGTGGGTGCAGCCGAGCAGTGCGGTGTCGATTCGGCGGTCGCGGTTGAGCAGCGTGTCGATGTATTTTTCAACGAAATAGTCGGCGCCCGGATTGTCGAACTCGCGGTTTTCGACCAGCGGAACCCAGAGCGGACACTCCTGACCAACGGTTACGAAGCCGGGATAGAGCTTGGCGATTTCCATGTCGTAGCTCTTGGAGCGGATGGTGCCCGGGGTGCCGAAAATGCCGATGTGGCCCGTGCGCGTGTATTGGCCTATGGCCTCAACCGTCGGGCGGATAACGCCCAGCACGCGGCGCTGCGGGGCAATGTGGGGCAGGTCGAGCTGCTGAATGGAGCGCAAGGCCTTGGCCGAGGCGGTGTTGCACCCCAGAATAACCAGCTGGCAGCCTAACTCAAACAGTCGCTGAACGGCCTGGAGAGTGAATTGATAAACTACCTCAAACGAGCGTGTGCCATATGGCGCGCGCGCGTTGTCGCCTAAATATAGATAGTCCGGCTCGGGCATGTGGCGCCGGATAGATTCAAGAATAGTCAGGCCGCCATAGCCGCTGTCGAAAACGCCTATGGGGCCCGGAGTATGTATGTCGGAAAGCTTCACCTTATTTGTTTTGCTGCTTGAGCAGGTCGCGGATTTCGGTCAGAAGCACTTCTTCCTGTGAGGGAGCGGGGGCAGGTGCGGGAGCCTCTTCTTCTTTCTTTTTGAATTTCATCATAACGCGCAGGGCAACGAAGATGCTGAAGGCGATGATGAGGAAGTCAACAACGTTCTGGATGAACATGCCGTAGTTCAGCATAACGGCTTCTTTAACAACCTCCTGAGTGTTGGGGTCGAGAACTGCGTCGTGGAGGGTGGCTTTCAGTTCGGTGAAGTTCACGCCGCCGGTGCAGAGGCCCACAACGGGCATAATCACGTCGTTGACCAGCGAGGAAACGATTTTGCCGAACGCACCGCCAATGATAACGCCGACTGCCATGTCGATAACGTTGCCTTTCATTGCAAAGGCCTTGAAGTCTTGAATAAAGCTCATTTTCAGGGGATTTAGAGGGGTTATAAATTATTGATTAGTAATTCAGTGTTGTTCAACTTCTTTCATAAAGGAGTCTTTGAATCCGAGGAAGTAGAGCACTCCGTCGAGGCCTATGGTGGACAGGCTCTGTTCGGCAGTGGCCTTAACTTTGGGCTTGGCATGGAAAGCTATGCCCAGGCCGGCGGTTGCGAGCATGGGCAGGTCGTTCGCACCATCTCCAACAGCTATGGTCTGCGCAATGTTCACGTTCTCGACCTGAGCCAGCAGTTTGAGCAGCTCGGCTTTTCGGCGGCCGTCGACCACTTCGCCGACGTAACGCCCTGTCAGATGGCCGGTTGAGTCGACCTCCAGTTCGTTGGCATAAACATAGTCGAAGCCGAATTTTTGTTTCAGATAGTTGCCGAAGTAGGTGAAGCCGCCCGAAAGGATTGCGGTTTTGTAGCCGGCGCGTTTCAGAACCTCCATCATCCGCTCCAGGCCTTCGGTAAAGGGCAGGTGCTCGGCAATATCTTTCATCACCGAAATGTCCAACCCCTTGAGCAGGGCAACGCGCTCGGTGAAACTTTCAGTAAAGTCGATTTCGCCGCGCATGGCGCGCTCGGTTATGGCCTTGACCTTGTCGCCGACGCCGGCGCGCATGGCCAGTTCGTCGATAACCTCGGTTTCAATCAGAGTGGAGTCCATGTCGAAGCAGATCAGGCGGCGGGTGCGACGGAACACGTTGTCTTCCTGAAAGGAGATGTCAACGTCGTTTTTCGACGCGATTTCCAAAAAGCGGCGGCTCAGCCCCAGGCGGTCGGCCGGATTGCCGCGCACTGCCATTTCGATGCAGGTTTTTGACTGCGAGTCGCTATTGTCGTTTTTGAGCGATATGCGGCCGGTCAGGCGCTTGATGTTTTCGATGTTGAGCCCTTCAGAGGCCACTTCGGCGGTCAGGCGCGCAATGTGGTCGGCGGTCAGCCGGCGGCCGAGCATGGTAATAATCCAACGGCTCTTGCCCTGCATTCCGACCCATTTTTCGTAGTCGTCGACCGCCGTCGGGGTGAAGCGGATGTTCAGGTTCAGCTCGGCGGCCTTGAAGAGCATATCTTTCAGAATGTTGCCCGACGTTGCCGAATCGGTCTTGATCAGAATGCCGAGCGACAGGTAGTGGTGAATCGTGCTCTGGCCGATGTCGAGAATCGAGGCGTTATGGCGGCCGAGAATGCCGGTGAGGGCAGACGTTACGCCCGGACGGTCAACTCCGGTTATGTTGATGAGAATCAGTTCGGTTGAATTATCAGTCATGGTTATGATACGCTATGAGTCCGGAAATCGGACGTTCTTGGATTTGCTCAACGGTGAAGCCGCGCAGCGCTGCGGCCGCAATCAGCTGCGGAGCCAGGGCTTTGGCCACTCCGCCCACCGCCGACACGCGCTGAGTCAGCTTATAGTAGTTGCTCATTGCCGCAAACAGCGAGTCGAGCTCGGCGCTGATCAGGTCCGAAAGGTGCTCGCTATGGTCGAGAATAAACGGCATCATCGAAGCCAGGAAGGCATTGGCCCCGGGCCGGCGATAGATGCGCTCAATGATTTCGCCATAGGTCATTCCGAGGAACTTTTCGAGTTCGGGGCGCAGTTTGCCGGTGCGGTAAACCAGCCGCAGCAGGCGTTTGCCGAACGAGGCGCCGCTTCCTTCGTCGCCAAGAATGAATCCGAGCGGGGGCATGTTCGACGTCAGCTCGCGGCCGTTGTAGAGCGCCGAGTTGCTGCCGGTTCCTAAAATCATGGCCAGACCCGGTTTGTTGCCGAACAGGGCGCGGGCCGCGCCGAGCATGTCGGACGCAACCTCAACATAGGCTCCTGCGGGCAGCGCGGCCGCAACCTTGGCGCACACGTCGGGGCTCACGCAGCCGGCGCCGTAGTAGTAAATTTCATGCGGCTGCATGGTGCCGAGGGCTTCGGCGAAGGCGCTGCGCAGTTCCTGCTCGCTGAGCATCAGGGCATTGATGCCTGGAGTTTCGAACAGGCGCACAGCTCCGTCGGCTTCAACGGCGGCCCACTGCACTTTGGTGCTTCCGGCGTCGGCAATCAGTTTCATTGGCGGGGAGTTATTAAATTTGCTGCGGGCGCAGGGCCCGCAGCAAAGGTTAGGGTAGGTTTGATGCTTGATGTTAGAGAGTGGCTTTCACCGTGGTCACGGCGCCGGAGGCGGCGGTTGCCTTAACCAGCAGAACGCCGTGGATTTCCGGAAGCAGGAGCTCCTGGCCATTGACCGAGGCAACAACGCGGCCCTGAATGTCGTAGGCCACGATGGAGGTTGCGCCGGGGGCGCTTACCTTGCCATTACTGACGCTCACTGCGGCCGATTCAACCTCGGGAGCTTCGATGCCGTCCTGCTTGGTGTTGTTGTTGGTGTAGGAGGCGTCGTAGGTGAACTCAACGGTGTCGCCGGCTTTGAGGTCGGCCAGGTTGATGGTCTTGGTCTGGGTCAGGTCGTTGATGGTGATCAGCGGCGATTCGAGTTCGGTGCCGTTGAGGCTAACGTGGAGATGCTCGATGTCGGCGTTGCCCACTTTCAGGGTTCCGCCCTGGTTGGCAACGAGCTTGGCGGTTGCAATCTTGCCGTTTTTCCAGGTGGCGCTGTAGGTAACGTCGCCGGCGGCTTTGAGGCCGTTGACTTCACCTTCGTTCCAGGTCGAGGGGAGGGCGGGGAGCATGTAGATGCCACCGTTGCGGCTCTGCAGGAGCATTTCGGCTATGCCGGAGCAGGCGCCGAAGTTGCCGTCGATCTGGAAGGGCGAGTGGGAGTCAAACAGGTTGTTGTAGACGCCCGAGCCGTTTGAGTGGGTGGAGCAGAGGGCGTTGCGCAGAATCTTGCGGGCGTGGTCGCCGTCCTGG
>CAZDVP010000144.1:0-1783 GCA_964508865.1 uncultured Bacteroides sp.
TATTTGTTTTTAAGAAAATTTTCGTAACTTTGCGTACTAAAAAATTGAAATGGGAAAAGTCAGAAGAACTCTAAAGCGCGTTCGTCTGCACCGTGAAGGCACTGACATTCTGCTCGTTACCTGCGCCTTCTTCGTAGCATTCAGCGTGCTCATATGGTGGGTTTCACGGCCCGCCGGCATTGCCGTGTCTGTAGTTTCGGCGGTTGTTTACCTGCTGATGGTTAATTTTTTCCGCTCGCCCAAGCGAATTTTCGTCGGCGACCGCCAAAACGTTGTTGTCAGCTCGGTCGACGGCAAGGTGGTTGCCCTCGAGGAAACCTACGAGAGCGAATATCTCAAATGCCGCTGCATTCAGCTGAGCGTGTTCATGAGCATTTTCGACGTCCATGCCAACTGGTTTCCGGTCGACGGCGAAGTTATCTACGTCAAGCACCACGACGGCCGCTTCATGAGCGCATGGCTCCCCAAATCCAGCACCGAAAACGAGCGCTCAACCGTTGTTATCCGAACCGACGACGGCCAGACCATTCTCATGCGCCAGATTGCCGGCGCAATGGCCCGCCGCATAGTAACCTATGCCGAGCCCGACACCGCCGCCAACATCGAAGACCACATGGGCTTCATCAAATTCGGCTCGCGGGTTGACCTCTATCTCCCCCTCGGAACCGAAATCTTCGCCAACATCGGCGACCGCACAATCGGCGGCAAAACAATTGTTGGCCGACTCAACCCCCAAACCGACCCTCAACTCCACAAAGATGAGCAATAAAATCGTCAAATCGATTCCCAACACCATAACCTGCCTGAACATCGCGTCGGGCTGCGTGGCCATAGCCCTGGCCTTCGCCGGCCAGATTCAGTGGGCTTCGGTGGCCATACTCGCCGCCGCAGTCTTCGACTTCTGCGACGGCGCCGCCGCCCGCGCCCTCAAGGCCTACTCGCCCATCGGCGCCGAGTTAGACTCGCTCTGCGACGTTGTTAGCTTCGGCGTGGCCCCTGCCGCCATGGTCTACACCCTGCTCCCAGCCCCGGCCTGCTACTTTGCCCTGGCCATTCCCGTTTGCGGAGCCCTGCGCCTGGCGCGCTTCAACGTTGAAACCTCCAAGGTCGAAGGCTTCATCGGCATGCCCATTCCCGCCAACGCCCTCTTCTGGATCGGCATGGCGGCCCTCTGGCAGGCCCATAGCCCCGCCGAGAGCGCCGACTGGACCTACGGCCTGATGATTCTGCTGGTAGCCCTGACGATGGTGGCCCCCATCCACCTGCCCTCGCTCAAGTTCCACAACTTCAAGCTCAACCGCGAAAACAACCCGCGCTACCTCATCATCCTCATCACCATAGCCATGGTTTGCTGGCTCGGCATTCCCGGCTTCGCCGTGGCCATTGCCATCTATTTCCTCTACGGCGCGATTTCCACCCTGGCCAACCGCCGCTAATCCCCCCACTCTCCCCTTTCCGCCCGACTTAGTTCTATGACAGCATTTATTGTTATCTGCATACTGCTGGTTGTCTGGACAATGATTATTGCTCCATTCATCAAACTCCTGCGCATGTCGCGCCGCTGGACCAACCAGGCCAACGACTTCAGCCGCCGCTACCGGCAGCAACAGCAGCCCCAGCAGCCGCCCAAACCGAAAAAGAAAATCGACCCCACCGTTGGCGAATACGTTGAATTCACCGAAACAACAACCCGCACAACCACCACCGACGGCAACTCGACAACAACCACCGTTCAAACCGAACAGCAAATCACCGACGTCACCTGGGAAGACCTCCCCTAACC
>CAZDVP010000144.1:1883-4161 GCA_964508865.1 uncultured Bacteroides sp.
CCCCTAACCGGGTTTGTTTTGGAGGTGGTTGAGGGCCCAGGCGATCAGCGGGCGCATCGCCTCGAGCAGCGTCTGCCCGTAGGGTGTCAGCTGATAGCGCGTGCGCGGCGGAATCTCCGGAACAACGGTGCGCGAAACCAGCTGCTCCTCGGCCAGCATCTTCAGCGCCTGCGACAGCATTTTGGGCGACACATCGGGAATTGCCCGCCCCAATTCGCCAAAATACTTTGGCTGACCGTCGCTCAGCGAATAAACCACCAGCATCGGCCACTTCGCCGCAATAACAGCGAGGACGCTGCGGATCGGACAGCCCGCAACGCCCTCAACGTTTACCTTGTCCGAGCTCATTCAACAACGGCGTCGGTCATGGTCCACTGAGTCAGGCTGCCGGCCTTGACCTGAATGCAAACTTCGGTCATGTCGGTTTCGGCATGCAGTTTGCGCTTGGCCTGCGGGGCAACGCGCAGCCAGTCGCCGGCCTGCAGCTCAACCTTTTCGCCGTCGATTTCCATAAAGCCCTTGCCGGCAACGATGAAATAGATTTCCTCGTTCTCTTTGTGGCTGTGGTAGAAAGGAATAACGGTGCCTGCGGCCAGATTGTTAACGGAAACCTCTGCGCCGGTCAGGGCCAGAGTGTCATGAAGCTCCGTGCGCGGTGCGCCGGCTTCAACGTGGGTTTTAGTGTAATTGCTCATATCAGTTAATATTGATTTTAGTTATGACGTTGCAAAGTTACGCCAATAAACCTTACTTGTCAAGTAGTTACCCGCGAGTAACTACCTCACTTTCGCGTATATGATTTCAAATTCATAGCATTACGCCCCCGCCTTTAACCTTATTTAACACAACTCATGCTGGGAGCGAAGGCGTCTCGCTCAATAGGAGCCCCACCCCATCCCTCCCCTCAAGGGAGGCAGCTCAATGTCCCGGGAGCGAAGGCGTCTCGCCTTCGCAGCTTTGTCGCCGTTGCCGAGGGCGAGACGCCCAATCGGAAGCCCCTCCAAACCTCCCCACAAGGGGAGGCTTTTCTTTGCGTCAACGGGCTCCCTCCCTTGTGGGGAGGGATGGGGAGGGGCTGCCATTGCGTTCGCAATAATTACTACTTATTTAATTGCTAATTAGTGATTATTTTTGTAACTTTGCGGTGTCGGCCTGAACGCGAAGCCCCAAGCCAACGGGTCAGCGGGAGGGTTTGACGGTTTAACATACTGAAAAAGCGTTACTTTGCGCTTCGTTTCTTGACACCTTGAAATCTCGCAAATTTCACAGAATCAGTCAAGGGATTAAGCAGCGGGTTGCGCCACTTAGATATGAATTCGCCCTATCAGGCGGCCATGCGCGAGCATGCCTGCCCGATTGGACTTTCATATTTGCGTGGGCTTCGCCGTTGCCGTCCAACTGATTCAGGCAATGCGAGAGCCTCAAGGTGTGGGACGGCAATGAGTCAGATCCCGCGCTTTTTTCTTCCCCACCCCACCATCCGCCAACGAGAGGGTCCCGCGGCACAAACATAACATTTATGCTAAACGAAGACCAAGCCTTTGACCTCTTAAAACAAGCGATACGACAGATTGACAGGAAATATATCTCAATTGAATGCCATTTTCCAGATGATAATCCGGAGATAATACTGCAAACTGAGCGAAGTTTTGCTTATGAATTGTATCATCATTGGAGTTGCTTGTTAGAACAACAGGGCAAATATCTTTCCAACGGCGTCCTGCAATTAAGCGGAGAAATCTCAAAAAATATGCAGCTCAGCAATGGCGTAACTTTCCCCGACATGGTTTTACATAGTGGTCAGAACAATACAGATAATCAGCTAATTGTTTGTGAAATAAAACGAAAACTTGATACTTCCAAGCAAGGGAAGCAAGCTGTACAGAGAGACTTTCTAAAATTATATTACTACCTTCATTTAGAACCATTTGAGGGCTGTTCAGGGGAACCTTATAAAAAGGCAGTTTTTATTGCTTTAAACTGTGATTTAAAAGAACTAACTGAGTATATAAAAGAGCTCTTTAATGGGAAAAGAAATTGCGCCCAAGAATCATCTGAAAATAATGAATTCGAAAGAAATTTAGAAAATATCAAGCGGGATGCCGATAAAATTGAATGTATCTACGTTGAGCCAAACTCATGCAACTCTGATTCAATTACACTTTCTAAAATATTAAAAAACAAATCAAAATAATACCAATCATTGCATTATGAAAAAGTTGCTTTTGTTGCGAAAATGGCTGCTGATGACCTTTTTGGCCATCTTGCCGCAACTTGC
>CAZDVP010000145.1:0-4107 GCA_964508865.1 uncultured Bacteroides sp.
TCAACTGCATCCGCAAGCTCTCGCGCCTGACCGGCTATAACCTCTGGAGCTACTTTGAACCCTTCGGCCTATTCACGGTCTGCGCTATCGAGCAGGGCGACTACGGCATCCAGTACTACATTATGACCGACGCCATGTACGATGAATTCAAGGCCGACATGTATCAGCTCGAGGCCGACGGCATCGTCAAACCCCTGCCCGAAAAAATCCGCATGGCCATTTCAACCATCGACGCTCCAGTCTATCCCGCGCCCGTTATTCCCAACGACCGCCCCATCACCGCCTCCGATAACTAATCAACTCACCTCTTTCTTTAAGATTCAACAATGAAAACCAGCATATTTTCCCTGATTCTTCTCTCGTGCGGTGCACTCTCCGCCTCGGCGGGCGTTGAAGTCATTTCAACCGAGCAGCTGAGCAACAACAAGGTTTACCTGCTCCAGCGCGACGCCCTCAGCGCAACCGCCGGCAAAGGCTATGCCTACGTCAATGGCTCCGGCGCCTCCGCCTCGCTCTATAGCGCCGCGGCCTCCAAGGCCGACACAACCCAGGCGGCCGCCCATTTCAGTTTCCACTATTCTCCGCGCGAAAAGGCCTACTATCTCTATAATCTCGGCGCCGAAAAGTTCGTGACAGGAACCGACAAACACATAACCGGCCTATCCGCCTCGGCCGTTGACTGCGTGCCCCTCTATAGCGAGCTGGCCGAACACTGGCTGCTCGACTGCGGCGGCTATGCCATCGCCGTGAGCGACGACGACGGCGTCACCCTTTTCTACGACGACCTCACCAAAGGCCGCGTGCGAACCAACGCCTCCCACTTCCTCATCACCGAAAAATTCGGCGCCACCGTTTCGCCCGAAACATCCGACGCTATCGAAGCCAAAATCGCCGAATCGCGAACCGCAGCCCTCAAAACCTATCGCGACTTCCTCTCCAAGGCCGCCAAAGTGCTCGCGACCAACGACCTGCCCCGCTACCTTGGCGAATACGACCTCGAGGAACTGACCTACGCCCTCGACCATGCCGACGATTATTCCCTGGCCGAAATCGAAGAAATCTACCAGCGCACGCTCCTCAGCCGCTATCCCAAACACGGCCGCTACTACCGCATCCACAACGGCGCCCGCCCGGTGGCCGGTGTGGCCGGTCGCCCCAACAACTACCTCTCGACCGACATCGACGGCACCCTGCGCGTGCGCAACTTCGAAAACCCCGCCGTCAACTCCGCTACCGACGGCTACTCCGACGACCTGGCCCTGTTCCGCTTCGTTCCCGTCGAGGGCGACCCCACCGCGGTCAACATCCTCGCCCCCACGTTCGGCGAGTACCTCTGCGGCGGTGCCAACGCCGAATATATTAAACTCGGAAGCATCGACGCCGCAACAACCTATGAGCTCACAACCACCTCGCAGACCGGCCGAGTGTTCCGCATCGGCCTTTCGGCCAAATCAACCTACCTCAGCGTAACCGCCGAACCCGAATTCCGCCTATGGGGCTACGCAACCCTCGAAGCCGCCAACCAGTGGTACTTCGAGCCCATCGACAGCCTCGACATCCCCGTCAACGAATTCGGCTACGCAACAACCTGCCTCCCCTGCCATATTTCCATGCCCGAAGGCGCCGTGGCCTACACCGTAACCAGCCTTGCCAACGGCAAAGCCTACGTTGAAGAACTCGCCTCACCCATTTTTGCCGCAACCCCGCTGATTATCAAAGCGCCCGCCGGCGCTCAGTCCGTGCGCGTGGCCATCGAAACGGGCGTTCCCGCCTGGGTCGGCTCCGAAATGACCGGCAACCTCCGCGCAACAACCAACGGCCTCCCCGGCCGCTACGTGCCCCAATTCTCCGCCGCCGGCATCAGCTTCGCCTACCAACCCGCCGCCGACTCCGACTGCCCCACCCCCGGCAGCTGCTACATAGTCTCCGCCGACCTCGGCAAGCTCCAGACCGTTATGGGCGCCAACCCCGATGCCGCCATCGAAGAAATCTCCGCCGACCAGGCCGCCTCGCGCACCCTCTTCGACCTCCAGGGCCGTCCCGCCCCCGCCAATCCCCGCCCCGGCATCTACCTCGACGCCTCCACCCGCCGACCCCTCCGCCTCAACTAAAGCCCCGGGAGTGAAGGCGTCTCGCCCCTGGAGTGAAGGCGTCCCGCACCGGGAGTGAAGGCGTCTCGCCCCTGGAGTGAAGGCGTCCCGCACTGGGAGTGAAGGCGTCTCGCCTTCACCACCTTCCGCTAAATTTTTGTCCCGGCGGCGAGCTTCAGCGAGCCAAATGAGCCCAATAACACCAATAGCTCCAATAACTCTGATAGCTCTGATAACTCTGATAGCTCCGATAGCTCCAATAACTCCGATTCCCCCAACGAAAAACCCGCCAAACAGCGGGTTTTTCGTTGACCCCTTGCTTTTCTCAAAACTTTTTCGTAACTTTGCACGCTTAAAATCCCCTCTCCTGCCCCAATTACTAATTACAATTTACTAATTACTAATTGCCTAAGAATGGTCAAACACATAGTCACCTTCAAACTCTCAGGCCCTCAGCGACTCGACTACGCCCGCCGCTTCAAAGACGCCCTCTTGGCTCTGCCGCCCCAAATCAGCGTGCTCCAATCAATCGAAGTAGGCATCAACCAAAACCCCGCCGAAGACTGGGACATCGTTCTGACCGCAACCCTGCCGACCATGGCCGACGTGGCAACCTACGCCAACCATCCCGCCCACCTTGCCGCCGCCGCAATCATCGCCCCGGTCAAGCAACTCCGCGCTTGTGTTGACTACGAAATCTAACCCCCTCTTTTCCCCATCCCAACAACAATGCAGCAACTAAAAATAAGCCAGGCCCCCACCAACCGCGACCCCCTGCTCAACCGCTACCTCCAGGAAATTGGCCGCGAAGAACTCCTAACCGTCGACGAAGAAGTCGAACTCGCCCAGCGCATTCGCCAGGGCGACACCGCCGCAGTTGACCGCCTCGTGCGCGCCAACCTCCGCTTCGTCGTTTCAGTTGCGAAACAATACCAAAACCAGGGCCTCGAACTCATGGACCTCATTTCCGAAGGCAACGTCGGCCTCCAGAAAGCCGCCCAGAAATTCGACGAAACCCGCGGCTTCAAATTCATTTCCTACGCCGTTTGGTGGATTCGCCAGAGCATCCTCCAGGCCCTCGCCGAACAGAGCCGCATTGTTCGCCTTCCCCTCAACCAGGTCGGCTCAATCAACAAAATCCGCAAAGTCCTCAACAAATTCGAGCAGGAAAACATGCGCGCTCCCTCCGTTGAAGAACTCGCCAAAGAACTCGACGTAGCCCCCGAAAAAATCGCCGAAACGATGAAAGTTTCCGGCCGCCAGGTCTCAGTCGACGCCCCCTTCCAGGAAGGCGAAGACAACTCCCTGCTCGACGTCCTGACCAACAACGACTCCCCCGCAACCGACGAAGGCCTCTCGCGCGAATCGCTCTCAACCGAAGTTGAGCGCGCCCTCATGCAGCTCCACGACCGCGAACGCCAGATCATCAAACTCTTCTTCGGCATCGGCTGCCAGGAAATGACCCTCGAAGAAATCGGCGTTAAATTCGACCTCACCCGCGAGCGCGTCCGCCAGATCAAAGAAAAAGCCATCCGCCGCCTAAAAGGCTCCAAAAGCGAACTCCTAAAAAGCTACCTCGCCCAATAACCCCCCGGGAGATGTTGAAGGCGTCTCGCCTTCAACATCCCCCGCCAACAAAGGCCCGCGGAGCGGGTGCGCTTGGGAGTGAAGGCGTCTCGCCTTCACATCGTCGTCAAAAAGGCCCGCGGAGCGGGCCGCAAGAATGGTAGCGTCGGGCCTCGGCCCGACGTTGTCGCATCGCCGCCATCCTCCTCTTCCCCCCTCCCCACCCGCGCCGTCGGCGCGGGTGGGGAGGGGTTGGGGGTGGGGCCCGCATCCTCCCGTGTGGCCAAGGCCACACGCTACCTCTCTGCCGACCTGCTCCGCAGGCCTCTGCCGCCGATGGTGTCCGCCGGGAGTGAAGGCGTCTCGCCTTCACATCTCCGTCGCCGTGCCGAGGGCGAGACGCCCTCGCTCCCACAATTCCCATAACTCCCACAATTCCCATCCCCGCCGG
>CAZDVP010000146.1:0-4042 GCA_964508865.1 uncultured Bacteroides sp.
ACTTCTCGGTAGTTTTCCCCGACATCATCACCAACAACGGCACCAACTACGGCGCAGTTGCCGAAAAGCTCAAATCCGAAGCCCAGGACCGCGTAAACACTTCCGCAACCAACGTTCTGCGCAATCGTATCGACGCTTTCGGCGTTGTTTCGCCCAACATTCAGGTGCTTCAGGGCAAACAGGGCCAGATTCTTCTGGAACTCCCCGGTGTTAAGGAACACGAACGCGTGCGCGACCTGCTGCAGCGCTCAGCCAACCTCGAATTCTACGAAATGTATAACATCTCCGACATTCAGGAAGGCCTGCGCAAAGCCTACGCCTACAATAACGACACCCTGGCCTCGCTGCTCGCCCCCAGCCAGTATAACTCGCCCATGATCGGCTATGCCCGCGCAAAGGACAAAGAAGCCATCAACGCAATTTTCCGCGCTCCCGAAGTGCGCGCAGCCCTGCCCAACAACCTCAAGCTCGCATGGTCAAACAAGGCCGTGAAGCCCGAAAACGTTGGCGGCCAGAAAGACATCTACACCCTCGTTGCCCTGCGCACCGACATCGACCCCGAAACCCACGAACAGCGCCCCCGCATGAACGGCGACAACATCGTTGACGCCTCGACCGACTTCGACGCCATGCGCGGCCAGACCGTCAACATGCGCATGAACCCCGAAGGCGCTCGCCAGTGGGCCGCAGTTACCCGCGCCAACGTTGGCAAGCCGGTGGCCATTGTGCTCGACGACGTTGTTTACTCCTATCCCGTAATCAACACAGTTATCGAAGGCGGCTCGTCGGAAATCACCGGCGACTTCACCGTTCAGGAAGCTCAGGACCTTGCAAACGTTCTGAAATCCGGTAAGATGACCGCCCGCGTGAGCATCATCTCCGACATGGTTGTTGGTCCGTCGCTCGGCGCCAAAGCCATTCAGGACGGCATCATGTCGTTCGTAGTCGCCCTGGTGCTCCTGATGATCTTCATGATTGCCATGTATGGCGTAATCCCCGGCCTGGTTGCCAACCTCGGCCTGGTGCTCAACATCTTCTTCACCTTCGGCATCCTCTCCTCGTTCCAGGCCGTGCTGACCCTGTCGGGTATCGCCGGTATCGTGCTGGCCCTGGGCATGGCCGTTGACGCCAACGTGCTTATTTTCGAGCGCGCTAAGGAAGAACTCCGCGCCGGCAAGAACGCCCGCACCGCCATTTCCGACGGCTATGCCAACGCCTTCTCCGCAATCTTCGACTCCAACCTCACCTCGATTATCACCGGCATCATTCTGCTGCTGTTCGGCACCGGTCCCATCAAGGGCTTCGCAACAACCCTGATTATCGGCCTCTGCTGCTCGTTCTTCACCGCAGTTTATCTGACCCGCCTGGTGTTCATCATGGGCGCCAAAGCCAAGAGCTTCCAGAACCTCACCTTCTCCACCAAACTCTCGGCTAACCTCTTTGCCAAAGCAAACTATAACTTCCTGGGCACCCGCAAGGTTTCGTTCACCATTGCCGGCGTGATGATTGCCGCAATCATCTGCTCGCTCTGCGTTCGCGGCCTCAATCAGGGCATCGACTTCTCCGGCGGCCGCAACTACGTTGTTAAGTTCGACCACCCCGTTGAAGCATCGAAAATCCAGGCTGACCTGCAACCCCTCTTCCCCGACGCTTCGGTTTCGGTTATCACCGTTGAAAACAAAAACCAGGTTCGCGTTTCAACCAACTATAAGATCAAAGACTCCTCACCCGAGGTTGAAACCGAAATCGTTGGCATTCTCTTCGACGGTCTCGCTCCCGAAATGAACGGCATCACCCCCGAGCAGTTCTCGACCGCCAACACCGACTTCGGCCTCATCTCGTCGCAGAAAGTTGGTCCGTCGGTTGCCGACGACATGAAGAAAGACGCCTACATTGCCGTTACCCTCGCCCTGCTGGCAATGTTCCTCTACATCCTGATCCGTTTCCGCAACGTTGCCTTCTCGCTCGGCGCTCTGGCCGCAGTTGCCTTCACCGCCTTCTGCATCGTTGGCTTCTACAGTTTCTTCTACGGCCTGGTTCCCTTCTCCATGGAAATCGACCAGACGTTTATAGCCGCAATCCTGACGGTTATCGGTTATCAGATTAACGACACCGTGGTTGTGTTCGACCGCGTTCGCGAAAACATGGTTCTCTTCCCCAAGCAGAACTTCTACGACCAGATCAACCGCTCGATCAACTCAACCCTGGGCCGTACGATCATGACCTCGGCATCGACCCTGCTGGTTCTGCTCTGCATCTTCATTCTGGGCGGTGAAGCCATCCGCGCATTCACCTTCGCCATGATTTCCGGCGTAGTTATCGGCACCCTCGCCACTATCTACATCGCCGCTCCCGTGGCCTACCTCACCAACAAGAAAAAAGCCTAAACCGGGCTTTATCCCATAAGCCATAAGAATAAGGGACGTGCTTCCGCGGCATGTCCCTTATTTCAAAAAGAACGGCCCCTCCCAACCCTCCCCACAAGGGAGGGCTACCAATCACCCAAAAAACTCCCCTCCCTTGTGGGGAGGGGCCGGGGGAGAGGCCAAATTACTGAAATTATGATTAACATCGTCAACTCCGAATCCGAAGCGCGCCGGGCGCTGGCCGACGGCGCCGGCTGGCTACACATGCTCTCTGCCGCCGAACTCGACGCCGTGATTCCCCTGGCCCGCCAGGCCGACGCCATACTCACCCTCGAGTCCGACCACCGGCGAGTGCTCCAAACGCTCATCCACGGCGTTATCCTCACCGCCGCCGACACTCCCGCCGCCGCAGTGCGCGAGGAGCTCGGCCCCCACGCCATTATAGGCTGCCGCGTGCGCTCGCTGTTCGAAATCCTCAACCTCAGCGGACTCGACGTTGACCTGTTCGTGCTCGACCTGCCCGCCGACCAGGCCGCCGAAATCATCGCCCTGGCCCGCGCCAAGGGCGTTGCCCAGCGCATCGTAACGCCCCACCCCACCCCGGGCGCCGACGCCGTCATAGCGTAGATTAACGCAAATTAACCGATGCGGGCAACTCCGATTCCCACACTACGGCTAACTTTGCACTATCAAAAACAACCGAACAACCTTTTTTTTAAATAACACAAACAACCAACTCTAATGGCAAAAAAAATTTCCCCCGCCGGTGCCGCTGCCGATCCCAAAGCAGCCAAACTCGAGGCCCTCAAGCAAGCTATGGGCAAGATTGAAAAAAGCTACGGCCGCGGTGCCATCATGAAAATGGGCGATGAAGTCGTTGAAAAAGTCGACGTAATCCCCACCGGCTCCATAGGCCTCAACGTGGCCCTGGGCGTCGGAGGCTACCCCCGCGGACGAGTAATCGAAATCTACGGTCCCGAATCGTCCGGCAAAACGACCCTGGCCATCCACGCCATAGCCCAGGCACAGAAGGCCGGCGGCATCGCAGCCATCATCGACGCCGAACACGCCTTTGACCCCTACTATGCCCGCAACCTCGGAGTCGACATCGACTCGCTCTATATCTCTCAGCCCGACAACGGCGAGCAAGCCCTCGAAATCGCCGAGCAGCTGATTCGCTCCGCCGCAATCGACGTTCTGGTAATCGACTCCGTTGCCGCCCTGACCCCCAAAAGCGAAATCGACGGCGACATGGGCGACCGCCAGGTCGGCCTCCAGGCCCGACTCATGAGCCAGGCCCTGCGAAAGCTCACCGGCGCCATTTCGCGCACAAAAACCTGCTGCATATTCATCAACCAGCTGCGCGCAAAAATCGGCGCCATGTTCGGCCCCGCCGAAACCACAACCGGGGGCAACGCCCTGAAGTTCTACTCGTCCGTGCGCATCGAAATCCGACCCACAACCACCATTAAGAACGGCGACGAACCCATAGGCCGCCTGGCAGTCTGCAAAGTGGTCAAAAACAAAGTCGCACCCCCGTTCAAGCGCGCCGAGTTCGACATTATGTTCGGCCAGGGCATTTCGCGCGCCGGCGAAATTCTGGACCTCGCCGTTGACTTCGACATCATTCAGAAGTCGGGCTCCTGGTTCAGCTACGACGGCAGCAAGCTCGCCCA
>CAZDVP010000147.1:0-4017 GCA_964508865.1 uncultured Bacteroides sp.
TCGGCACCGGCAACGGCGTGAGCGTTCTCGAACTCATCAACACCTTCGAAAGCGCAACCGGCGTTAAGGTTCCCTACAAGATTGTTGGCCGTCGTCCCGGCGACATCGAAAAGGTTTGGGGCAACCCCACCCACGCCAACGAAGTTCTCGGCTGGAAGGCCGACACCCCCCTGGCCGACACCATGCGCAGCGCCTGGGCCTGGCAGTGCAAGCTCCGCGAACGCGGCATCATGTAATCCTCCCGGAAATGTATTAGAAGAAACGAGGGTGTGTCAAACGGCTGACACGCCCTCGTCGTTTTTAGGTATAAAATGTGTGCTTTATCTTCGGAATTTTTCTGCTATTGCAGATTTGCGGCGGCTGCCCGGCGCAGTTCTCGTGAGTCCTCCAACTTGTTCTTAATCTGATTATTCATTACTTTCTTGACAATCAGGTTGGCAATAAACCAAACGATAGCGGTGATAACAGCTGCCGTAAATCCGCCAATGAATATCATAACAATGGTAAGGAGCCCCGACCACTTGACGATATCAATTACCTTTTCTTTAGATTTAACGTATGCCAGCTCGTCTTGGTCAATGGGCGTTGACATGGCAGTGTTTTCACCGAGTCCGTCCATGATGAAATAGTGGCGCTCGTTGTTATATGTATAGTAAACGAACCAGAACGGTGCCAATACATATCGGCCGCCGTGTTTCAGGTCAAAGCTGTTTGATGAGCGGAAATCCTTGATTTCGTCGCCGTCGAGCTGCTCCATGGCATTCTGTCGGGCTATGCCGTCGACCAGGGAGTTGCCATATTTGTTCCAGGTTATGTCGGCATCTGTGTCCATTGCCATGGTCATGGGGCTATCCTCGCCGGGACGCACAAGAAGTTCCGGATCATACTCCTTCGAAGCCATTACGTTATAGGGAAATTGACTTGAGAATTCGCGTAGTTCCTCAGGAATGTCCTTACCTTCGTAGGCCAGACACAGGAATGCGAAATTGCCCTGCGAGGTTCCGGTGTGGGGAAGGAATTTTTTCACTTTCTTGTTTTGCACTTTGGTGCCGTCAGACGATGCTTGCAGCTCATTGGTTTCTACTGCGACCTTACACGTCCATGACGAATGATATGTGCCCTCATACAGGAACATCGGCAGATATGCCTTGATAACATTGTCGGGGCTGATTGCTTCGAAAATGTTGGTGGGCACATAGTCGCGCTCAACAAGATTATTGATCATCGCTTTTTCGAAGTCACCCTCAGCCGTGCGGAACACTATTATGCGTTCAGGAATCGGTACTTTCTTTGCGGTAATCAGTGGATTGAAGGCCTTATTATGGCAATAAGGACATTCAACTTGAGCCTGGAATGGGCTGAATGAGGTGATTGATCGCTTGCAGCTCGGGCATATCACCTGTTGTAGTTCAAGTGTTTCGGCCATTTTTTGTGATAGATGATTAGATAATTATTAAATAGTGAAATATAAAGAATATGCATCAGGAGAGCCGGGCAAGTTTCACTGCCGACGACAGGCTACGGGTGGCGAGTGTTACCTTCGAAGTTGCGGCCACAATTTGTTCCTGTGGAGCTCCGAGGTCTACGGTGGCGCACAGTTCATTGACTGCATCGCGTAGTGCGAGCTCATAAGCCTCTGTCTGCGGAAAACTTTCGATGGAAAGAAACGAAATGTTTTCGGCGCAACGGAATATCAGCGAGCGTGTGTTTTCATCAGAAATACTGCGACCGCTATTTTTTACCATTTCGGTGAGCATACGCACATTCAGCGACTCGCGGCGTTGTTTTTCAATAGAAGCGGCTGTGGCCCGGTTAGCTATAATGGCGGAAATTTGCCAGACGGTGAATGCCACGAAAAGGGCGGTCTGCGCGATTGCTACCCACGTCGGGTCTGTTGGATTAACAACGATAAAAACGACTCCGAGGCATAGCTCTGATACTACATAAACCGCATCGCGTACCCACATGGTTCCCGATAATACGGTTAGCCCCTTGGCTCGCGGAAGAGTGAGCGCGGTGGCCGGAATGGTCAGTATGGCCAGGTTGATAAACGAATATGATACCCATTGGGAGGTTGAGTGGTCGGTGCCTCCCGCTGCAAAGAAGATTGCATTTAACAGTATCAGCGGTAGAATCCAGCACGCGTTGACAAGAACTTTTGACATAATTTTTTTTTTTATTGAAAGTGTGGTCATAGGGGTCATTCGGCAGACTTAGGTCTTTACAAGCGGCTCATCACTTCATCGACCTTAGCGTCATATTTCTCTTGGGAAATAAGGCCGGCATCGAGCATCTGCTTGAGTTTGGCTAAAACCGCCATGGGGTCCTGTTGGGGTTGCGTAGCCGCCTGAGGCTGTGATTGCTGAAACATGTTTTGACTCATTCCTGCAAAGGCTCCCATGGCGGCCATACCCATACCTAAGGCTGCTCCCGATTCGGCCAGACCTCCACCGGGGGCATTTGCCATATCTTTCAGAATTTCCTGTTGAACGGCCATGTTATATCCGGTATTCGATGTATGGGCCGCGCCTATGAGCCGGTCAAGGTATTTCTTGCGCTCATCGGTTTCATCTATCGATAGATTATAGAACGAAAAATCTACCAAATCGAGTCCGTAGCCGCGAAACAATTCCTTGAATACCGGAGTCAGCGTCATGGAAAAATCCTCAAGTTCACTCGATATGGCGTTGATGGATTCTCTTTTGGACCGAGCCTGCAGTTCCTTGCCGATAAGAGATGCGATTTTTTGGCTGATTTGTGCCCGGAACAGCATACTGAGGTCGTTGACGGTATAGATTGACTTGTCGCCCATCAGCCGCATGAATGTTTGCTTGGCCGCTTCGTCATCTTCGTTGATGTTGAAGCGCACCCTGAATTCACCCGAACCGCGAACAAGGGTTGGAACTCCGATTATTCCGCCTCCGAGAAAAAAGTCTTGAATCTCAATCGGAGAAGGTGTGCCCCAATGAACATTCTGCTCGTTGAGGCTGACATGATAGACCGAGCAGGTGAAGGTTGATACTCCGCCGCTCAGGGCGTTGCGCAGGCGGCTCAGAAACGGGTAATTCTCCGTTTGAACCTGATGGCGACCCGATGGCAGAATACCGTAGAGTTCGCCGTTCTTGACAAAAATGGCCTGTTTAGATGGTGGAACGGTAATGCACGACGACGTGTTGAAATTCTCCGTTGAATCGAGATATATGAGCGTTTCGGTGTCGTGAGCACTCTGGATGTGCTCCATAACATTGCGATTCGTGTCTGAATGGCCGGAATCGTTTGAGTTGACCTTGCGGAATAATCCCATGGCGATGTTGTAATATGGCCTCGGTCGTCCTCTCGTTGGCGTAATATGTTGGTTTACATGAGAAAAGCGTAGGACTCTGTATCTGTTGCCGTCCTTCGAACAGAGGCTTCTCGCATTGCCTATCAATAGTCGGACGGCAACGCAGAAGCCCACGCTTGTATATGTAAAACTATGTGTCCGGCCACATCTTTCGCAAGATGCGAGGCCGAATACAGGATGTTACATACCCACGGGCATCTACCGTTGCACAACCCTTGACTATTGATTGAAATTTTGCGAGAATCTCTGTTCGTCAAGAATCAGCGCGGATAAACGCTTTCTATTATGTCTTTTTTGCATCCCGCCCGCTTGGCCCGTGACCGGGCTTCTGCATTGCGGTCTACTCCGCAAAGTTACAAAAAAAATTTGAAATAGGTAAATATAAGGTAGATTTTTTCTACTTTAGCATATATAAAGAAAATCGGCGCCGTGAGGGTTGCTCACGGCGCCGCGGTGGAATCGGTGTGGGGTAGGGGGATTAGTCGTCGAAGAGGGGTTCGATGTCTTCGGAGGAGGTGACTACGAGGCGTTCGTATTCGGGCAGGCCGGTGCCGGCGGGGATGAGGTGACCGCAAATAACGTTCTCCTTCATGCCGACGAGGTTGTCGGTCTTGCCCTGGATGGCGGCTTCGTTGAGCACCTTGGTGGTTTCCTGGAACGATGCGGCCGACATG
>CAZDVP010000148.1:0-3997 GCA_964508865.1 uncultured Bacteroides sp.
CGTAGATGGTGTTCAGGCCGGCAACGTTGCGGTTGAGCGAGGTCATTTCTTCAACATAGCCCTGCGACGAAGCGGTGATGCGGTCGGAGTTTTCGGTTATGGCGTTGTAGCTTTCGAGCAAAACGGCCGTTACCTTGTTGAGCGCCTCGGTGCTCTTGCGCAGGTCGGCCATCTGTTCCGACAGGGCTGCAATCTGGGCAACATAGTGTTCGGTGGCTTCCTTGGCCGAGGCGTTGAGGGCCAGGGGCTGGTCGGCCATGGCAGCGGCAACCGAGGTGTGGCCCGCGCCGGAGGCTACGTTGCCGCCGGCAACCGCACCGCCGCCGTTGATAACCACTGCGCCGCCGGCGCCGCCACCTCCGTGGAGCTCGGGGCGGTCCTGGGCGTCGTGGGTGTCGAGCACGGGAAAGACTTCTTCCCAGTGATATTGTTTGGCCGGGCGGTCGAAGGCCGACAGGATGAACATGAGCACTTCGGTGCCCATGCCGATCATCAGCAGCAGGTTGCCGCCGGGCAGGTGGAGGAGTTTGAACAGGGCACCCCAGATAACCACGGCTGCGCCGATTGAGTAGGCGAAGTTGAAGAATCGCTGACCGTTTTCGCCCGACAGGAAGCGTTCGACCGCATTTTTATATTTTTTAATCTTAGTCATTTCGTTCGTTAATTAGTAATTAGTAATTAGAAATTAGTAATTACACAGGGGTGTCAATTATTTGTTGTTGCGGGATTTTTGGCCTTTGGCGGTGCCGATTTGGGTTCTTACGCAGCGGAAACCGATGTAGGAGCGCTGCTCGTTCTGATACTCCCACATGCGGATGTCGGAGCGGATGTCGCCGACAACGTCCTTCCAGGAGCCGCCGCGAACGATTTTGCGTTTCAGCTTATAGGGGTCTTCCTTGGCCGCATCGTAGCGATACTGCGGGTTGATGTCGGCCTGCAGCTTGCCAACGCTTTCGGTGTAGGCCGTCGAGGTCCATTCGCTAACGTTGCCGGCCATGTCGTAGAGGCCGAAGTCGTTGGCGTTATATGTGCCCACCTTGGAGGTGATCAGGTGGCCGTCGCGCATGTAGTTGCCGTCGGCGGGTTTGAAGTTGGCATAGAAGCAGCCTTTGTCTTCCATTATGGGCAGGTCGCCCTCCCAGGGGAACACGTTGGCGTCCTCGCCGGCGCGGGCTGCATATTCCCATTCCAGTTCGGTTGGCAGGCGGTAGGGTTCAACGTAGATTCCGTCCTTGCCCAGCGAGCGGCGCAAAAAGTCGGTGCGCCAGTTGGCAAAAGCGGTTGCCTGCTCCCAGCTGACGCCAACAACCGGGTAGTCGTTATAGAGTCCGTTGGAGAAATAGAGGCGAGTGTAGGGCTCGTTGTAGGCATTGTCGAAGTCGTTGATCCAGGCCGTGGTGTCGGGATAGACGTTGACAATATAGGTGTTCAGGAAGTCATAGTCGCCGGTCAGGCCGCGAGTAATGGTCTGGCGGATGATTTCGCCTTCGTCGTTGATGTAGGCGGTGTCTTTTGAAATCCGGGGCACGTCGGTCGGAACGGGCATGTCGGTGTTATACTCCCTGCGCGTCGGGTCCAGGCGGTTGCGGCGCTTGGCGGCCTCGGTGTGGTTATAGGTTTCGTAGCGATAGTTGAGCTGCGACGCGTCGAGCTCCTTCACTCCGGTGATGGGGTTGATGCGGTAAACGCTTTCAATTGCCCTCTTTTCGTCCTCGTTGGGGTTGCGCCAGGGAATAGCCTTTGCCCAGTTCAGGTAGGGGCCGATGGGGTTGCCCTCCTTGTCTTCCTCAATGCGGAACTCCTCGTTGCCGCCATAGGCCGGGTCGGCCAGGCGCTCGCGGATAATGGAGTCGCGCACCCAGTGTACAAACTGCTTATATTTGGCGTTGGTGATTTCGGTTTCGTCCATCCAGAACGACTCAACGCTGATGGGCTTGGAGTCGGCCTTGATGCCGCGCAGCGAGTCGGGCTTGCTCACACCCGAGCGAATCGAGCCGCGCTCAACCAGCACCATGCCGTAGGGCACGGGCTCATTCCAGGCGCCGGTGCCGATGCCGGTCACTTCGCCCCCGGAGTTGCCCGACGCAGTGCCGGCGCAGGAGCTGAGGCCCCCGAGAATCAGGGCTGCCAGCGTCAGAACGAATACCAGAGAAATTAGCTTTTTCATATGAATGACTGTCTTGTTTTTTTCGTTTTAGTTCTTTGTCTACATCACGCGTATGCTCTTGTGTTTGTTGCGATTCTTTTCGCCGAAGTTGAGTTTCAGGGAGTAGCCGAGCCAGACTTCGTGGCTTCCCGAGCTTGCGCGCATGATTGCCGAAGTCGAGTAGTCGTAGCTGTAGCCCAGGGTGATTCCCTTGTATTCTCCTTCGAGCAAAACCGAAACTGCGTCCTGGGTCCGATAGCCGATGCCCGCGGTCAGGAACTTTTTCCACCTGACGCGAGCCGTTATGTCGGCCTGAACTCCGGCGAGATCGCTTCGCACCATAACGGAGGGCAACACTTCAAATAACGTATTTTTTATCGGAATATTGCTCGACGCGATAAAATATAGGTTTCTCTTGAACTGAAATTCAAAATACTGCTCGTCGGACGAACCGGAACCCTGGCTGCCCTCGCGCTGCATTTTAATGGTCGGCGCCATCAGGTGGGAGCAGGCCAGGCCCAGGGTGAACCATTTGTGAACGTAGCCCAGGCCAACCGCCATGTCGAAGTGGTTGCCGGCAACGTCGAAGGTCGGAATCGCCTCGTCGTTGGAGTCGTGGAAATCGTCGTCGTCGGGAATGTCGACCTCCGAGCCGCGAAAGGTCTGCTCCAGGTAGCCGAACTGAACGCCGACGGTCATATATCCATTTCCGATTTTTTGGCGGGCCGAGAGCTGGCCGTTGATGCTGAAGGTTTTATAGAGGCCTATCGACTCCTGAAACATTGTTGCGCCGCCGCCCCAGCGCCGCCCCAGAATGGCAAACGGAATGTCGGCCGCAACCATGAAGTCGCGCGGAGCGCCGTCGATGCCGAGCCATTGCAGGCGGCTGCCCGCGCGCAGGCGCAGCAGGTCGGTTGCGCCTGCTTCGGCCGGATTCAAAAAGCTGGGAGCCTGAAAATATTGCGTCAGGTTCGGGTCGGTTTGGGCGCGCAGAGGTAGCCACGCCGTCAGCGCCGCTGCCATCAATGCCAACTGTTTGAGTATCTTATTCAAAATAGAAGGTCAAAACGAACATTCGCGAAACCGCGCGGTCAATTGAGTTGGTATATTTCATCTGCCCGGGGTCGTCGTCGAGGTCGGGGCGCTTGTGTTGCAAAACGTTGCCCAGCCCGAAGCAGAACTTGATTTCCGGAATGAACTTGAAATAAGGGAAATAGGTGTCCAATCCCAGGCCGATGGTCAGGAAAGTGTCGAATTTTTTCAGGTGGAGCAGCTCCGAGCTGCGTCGTTTGCCGACATCGAACGTTGGCATCACGCCTCCAACCAGATAGGGACGCACGTTGCGGTAGCGAACGCCCGAGAACTTCAAATCGACCGGAAGAACCAGCAGCGTTGACTTGAGATTCTGGCGCTCGGTGGCACCGCCGTTGGCCTCGCGGAAGTTCACCATTTTGTTGCCGAACCATATGCCGGGACTCAGACGCACGTTGAAATGGGTTGACAAGCGGAAGTCAATCAGCCCGTTAACGCAGAACCCGGGCGAAAATCCCGGCTGCTCGGCAAACCATTGCTCGCCGGAGTCGGTGATGCCGGCGTTGTTGGTGAACTGCAGGTCCTGCATGTGCATGCCGATAGAGAACCCTAAGTGCCAGGCCTTCAGGTCGGCATAGGGGCGGTTGAGCAGCTTGTCGTTAAGCTGCTTGGCGCCGGCTGCAAAAACGGTCAGCAGCGCGGCAATGACTATGGCAAAACACCGTCTCACTCCTTACTAACGCACCCCCCGCCAAAATATTGTATCTCCTATCTGCGCAGAAACCTCCGCAACAAAAATCCGAGAAAGTAGGGAATGGT
>CAZDVP010000149.1:0-3986 GCA_964508865.1 uncultured Bacteroides sp.
GCGCTCATTCTTTGCAAAGCTGTTCGGCTCGAAACCCAAAAAGATTTTCACCGACGAATACTTCGTCGACAAGGCCAAGCAGATGGAGGCCCTCGGCGCCAAGATTATTACGCTGAAAGACATGGCCGGCCTGGTGAACCCCTCGAAGGCCGCATCGATTATTTCGGCCTTGAAAGCTAATGTAAGCGTTCCGGTTGACTTCCACACCCACTGCACTCCCGGCTATGGTCTGGCATCGTCGCTGATGGCTATTCTCAACGGAGTTGATATTCTCGACACCAACATATGGTACTTCGGTGGCGGTTCGGCCGCTCCGGCTCTTGAGCTTATCTATGTGTTCTGCAAAAAGTTGGGCATCGAAGTTGAAGCAAACATGGAAGCTGTTGGCAAGATTCGCGAGCAGCTTGTTGAGGTTCGCAAATCGCTTGCAGCCTTTGACCTTCATAAAGACAAATTCCCCCGCGACTTCAATCCGCTGGCACCCGACTGCATGCCTGCCAACATCGACGCTCTGTTCGACAAGGCCATCGAAGCCGCCAAGGCCGGCAAGGAAGCTGAACTGCTCGACTATTGCCACCAGATTGAGGACTATTTCGGTTTCCCGAAACCCAACGAACTGGTTCGCAATGCCGAAGTGCCCGGCGGTATGTATTCCAACATGGTTGCGCAGCTCAAGCAGCTGCAGGCAAGCGACCTGCTCGATGATGCCATGCGCCTGATTCCGAAGGTACGCCGCGATGCCGGTCTGATTCCGCTGGTTACTCCTACATCGCAAATTGTCGGCTCACAAGCCGTTAGCCTCGCCCTCGACCGCAAAAAAGGCAAGCCCGACTACTCAACGCCCTCAATGCAGTTTACTTCGCTGGTAAAGGGTGAGTATGGTCACACTCCGGTGCCCATCGACCCTGCTTTCCGCGAAAAGATTACCGGTTCGCCGGAGGAAGTTGCCTACGATACAACGAAATATAAAGCTCCCGAAAATCCAGTTCTGCCTGAACTCGGTGGCGTTAAGCTCGCAACCAACAAGGAAGAAGAGCTGCTGCTCGAACTGCTGCCCGCAGTTGCCACCGGTTTCCTGCGCAAGCGTCGCACCGAAGAATACAACATTGCCCAGCAGGCTGCTGCCGAAGCCGAGGCCGCTCGCATTGCCGCAGAGGAGGCTGCAAAAGAACCTGAAGAGCCGATTACCGGCGAAGTGCTCCAGGCCCCGATGGGTGGCACGATTATTTCGGTGAATGTTAAGCCGGGCGACAAGGTTAACACCGGTGATATTCTTCTGGTGTATGAAGCCATGAAAATGGAAAATGAGGTTGAAGCCGAACATCCCGCAGTTGTTAAGCGCGTGTTCGTTGAGCCGGGTCAGGTTGTTGGCCTGGAGGCAAACCTTATTGAATTTGAAGAATGAACCGCAAAGTTCTGACTATACTTATTGCAGCTGCCGGCCTTATGACCGGCAGCTGTAATCGTTCAGTCAATCAGGAAGATAAGCGCGTAATAACAGTGAGCATCGAGCCTCAACGCTGGATGCTTGAGCAGCTTGTCGGCGACAGGTATGAGGTCAATACCCTTATGGCACACGGCGGAAATCCGGAAAGCTATGAGCCATCATTTGCCGATCTGGCCGGCCTTGAGTCGAGCGCATGCTATATCAAGCTCGGCAATTTGCCTTTCGAGGGTGCTTTGGTTGAAAAACTCCGCTCCAACCGCCCTGACATGAAGGTTGTTGACTCGTCGGAGTCGATAGAGCTCATTAAGGACGATCACGGCCATGACCACGGCATAGACCCTCACACATGGAATTCACCCCGCAACGTTAGGATTATCGCCCAAAATATGCTTGCTGCCCTGAAATCTATCGACCCGGACGGCGCCGCTCAATATGATTCCAACTTCATTGAGTTAGTGGCTAAGATTGACTCGGTTGATGCGCTGTGTGCGAGCATTCTCAAGCCGGTTCGCGGTGAGACTTTTGTTGTCTGGCACCCGTCGCTGAGCTATTTTGCGCGCGACTATGGCCTGAATCAGCTCGCTGTCGGGGCTGAAGGAAAGGAACACAGTGTTAACGACACTCGCGAAATTGTGCGGCATATTGCCGAGCACGGCGCCTCGGTGTTCCTTGTCCAGAAAGATTTCGACACCTCAAAGGCCGATGTTATCGCCAAAAGCAACGGCAATATGAGAGTCATAACCATAAATCCGCAGAACTATGAGTGGGACAGTGAGCTTGTTGAAACAGCCCGCGCAATTGCCGGAAACTGACCTGCGTCCGGCTCTGCTGACGCTGCGCGATGTTTCGTTCAGCCGGGGCCAGCGCATGATTCTCAGCGACATAAACCTGACCGTTAGGCGCGGAGATTTTGTTGCTGTTACCGGTCCTAACGGCGGGGGTAAAACGACTTTGCTGCGACTCATTCTCGGGCTGCTGAAGCCAACGACAGGTGTTGTTGAGCGCCTGCAGAAGAATATTCGGGTGAGCTATCTGCCCCAAAAGAGCAGCATTGACTCGAGCTATCCGATTTCGGTTCGCGAAGTCGTTGCATCAGGTCTTACAGGAAAGGACAAGGAAGGGCTTGTTGACAAAATGCTTGAAAAGGTTGAGCTAACCGAGCATGCCTCCAAACCTATCGGCGCACTCAGTGGCGGACAGCAGCAGCGGGCGCTGCTCGGCAGGGCATTGATTTCCAACCCGGAGATGCTGGTGCTCGACGAACCGCTAAGCTATGTTGACAAGCGCTTCGAGCAGCGTATTTATGACATTATCCGCGAGCTTGCCCCAACAACAACGATTATTCTCGTGAGCCATGAAATCACAACTGTAGCCGCTATTGCCAACCGGCATCTGATAGTTGACCGGACTCTCACGGTTTGCAGCTCGGCTCATCATTTCGCGCGAATTGCACTCTGCGAATAATACTTGATAATATATGAAACAGGCTGAATCCGAAACCGGATTCAGCCTGTTGTATTGTCCTGTTAAGGAGTTTACTTAGTCAGGGGACAGGCAGCGCACTTGGCCTGGATTTCGGTGAAGAAATCGTTGCCCTTGTCGTCAACGAGGATGAATGCGGGGAAGTCCTCAACCTCGATTTTCCAGATAGCTTCCATGCCGAGTTCGGGATACTCGAGCAGTTCGACTTTCTTGATCGAGTTGGAAGCCAAAACCGCAGCGGGGCCACCGATAGAGCCGAGGTAGAAGCCACCATGTTTCTTGCAGGCATCGGTTACCTGCTTTGAGCGGTTGCCCTTGGCAATCATAATCATTGAGCCACCGGCTGACTGGAATTGATCAACATAGGAGTCCATGCGGCCTGCGGTTGTCGGGCCGAACGAGCCGGAGGGCATGCCCTTGGGCGTTTTGGCCGGTCCGGCGTAATAGATGGGATGATCCTTGAGATACTGGGGCATAGGTTCGCCATTGTCGAGGCGCTCTTTAATCTTTGCGTGAGCAATGTCGCGGCCAACGATAATGGTACCCTTAAGGCTGAGGCGGGTTGAAACCGGATATTTCGACAGCTCGGCAAGCACTTCAGGCATCGGACGGTTAAGGTCGATTTTAACAACTTCGCCTTCGCCGGCATTGCGGAGTTCTTCGGGAATCAGTTCGCCGGGGTTGGAGTCGAGTTTTTCAATCCAGAGGCCCTGGGCGTTGATTTTGGCCTTGATGTTGCGGTCGGCCGAGCAGCTAACGCCCATGCCGATAGGGCAGGATGCACCATGGCGCGGCAAACGGATAACGCGAATATCGTGGGCGAAATATTTGCCACCGAACTGGGCGCCCAAGCCAATGTTGCGCGAGGCTTCGAGCAGTTCCTTTTCGAGTTCAATGTCGCGAAAAGCGTGGCCGAGTTCATTGCCCTTGGTGGGGAGATTGTCGTAGTACTTAACCGAAGCTTTCTTAACGACTTCGAGGTTCTTTTCGGCCGATGTGCCGCCGATTACGAATGCAATGTGGTAGGGCGGGCAGGCTGCAGTGCCGAGCGTTTTCA
>CAZDVP010000150.1:0-3980 GCA_964508865.1 uncultured Bacteroides sp.
CGCACCAGTGCCGGTTGCTTGATTTACACGGTAAGCGAGGCTGAAGTACCCTCCTACGACGTAACCCTCAAAATCATTGGCGCTGACGGCTCGGTACTGACTAAGTCCTTCACTACCTTCAGCACCGATGCCAATGACCTGATTGAAGGCAACTGCCCCGAATACTTCACCGCAACCGGTATTGAAGGCGATGCAACCATCAGCAACGACAACACCGAATTCACCATTGCCGGACACTGGGACTACCCCTTCGTACTCAACAAGGTTTTCCGTGCCGACCTGCGCAAATCCGGCGCAATCGACAACCAGCATTGCACAAAGTGGACTGTAAACAGCGATAACCAGATCAGCACCCGCGATAACGCCAATGCCGAGGAGTTTAACCCCTATAACCTGTTCTACCTGAAGAGCCACGGCTACAACAACGATCAGCGTCTGCGCGTTTCGCTCCACTCAGTAGTATTCAGCGACGAAATTGGCTTTACCTGCGGTTCCGAAAACAGCAGCAAGGGCACCTTCACTGCCGAGCCCACAATCTGGATTGTCAAGACCACCACTCAGGCTGACGCAGAAAACCACGGCATAGCCCTGCAGCATGAAGGCGCATTCGAAGCTCACGCCAACGACATTACGGGCAAACTCGGCGTATGGAATTACTCCGCATCCCAGAACGACAACGGCTCATTCATCCGCTTCTTCGACCTTTCCGAGGAAGAGTTCGAAAACACCAGCTGGACCCTTAACGACCAGGTTATTGAATTCGTTCAGGAAGCCCTCGACGCCGCCAAAGAGAACCCCACAGGCAAGAACATGCATGCTTTGTTCTACCCCGAAGGCATTCCGACCGAGTGGTTCCACATGTTGAACAAGGAAACCTCGTCTGACCGCGAATGGTCCTATCTGGGCTACTATCCCGAAAGCGGCGAAACCGCATGGAACATTTATAACAAAGCCGACGGTACACGCTCCGCAAAAATCAAATCCAACTTCGTTACTTGCGGTGACTTTGCAGGCGAACGCACCGAAGCTACCACCGAACAAATCGCAGGCCAGCTCTGGGCATGGCTTGAAGGCAAAGATGAAAACGCCGGCAAATATTGCCTGGTCAACAAGGCTTATCCCAAAGGCGCAGTCAGCAACGTTATCGTCGACAACAACGGCGAAGTAACCACCACCGTTGGCAACAACGCATCGCGCTGGACCTACGTTGAAAACCGCAGCGACAACCCCGATCAGGTTTGCTGGTTCGACATCAGCCACACTTCCGAGGTCGACGGCGCAACCTACATTCGCCCCACCTTCGTTAACCCCAATGCTGCGGAATACATCCATATGTCGCTTGCCGGCAGCGGCCAAAAGTACCAGCTGATGCGCTACAACAACGACGAAGCATCGGCCTACTGGCTCATGACCCCTGCGAACTTCGACCCGATTAGCGAGTTCAGAGCGCATTTCGCCGATTTCGAAGCAATGAAGAGCGTTATCGGCGGTGCTTTGCCCAGCGCAGCTCCGAATTCAACTACCCCCGACAACGTAGCCACCCTGGCCGCACCGGCTCTGCGCTCCTACGCCGCTCAGTTCGACAAAAAGGTTGTTCGCGTGCAAAACTGGCGCCGCAATAGCCAAAACAATGATAAAACATATATCGGCGCTGAAGTAAACAACGAAGGTGTCTGCACACTGACCGACATCGCAGCCACCACCTATGGCGCCGACCTCTGGCTGATGCTCGTTAACGAAGAAAACAAAGTTACTCTGCGCAGCCTCGCCAACGGCCACAACGTTGACAAGGCCACCAACGCCATTGTTCGTGCCGGCTCTGAGGCGAACACCGTAATGTTCCTCATCGGCAACAAGTACATGAACCTCCACCCGACCAATAGCGGCATTACCGATTGGAGCGATGCAAACGACATCGGCAGCATATGGTACGTAACCCTCGCTGAAGATGCATTTGCAACTCCCGCCGCCGGCGAACAATACTATCGCATCGTTTCTGACCGCTGGCTCTCCGAAGCCCAGTCACCCAACCTCGCAATCAACGGCGAAAACCGCGATGCCAGCGGCGAAGGCGAAGTAGTTACCCGCGCCGGCTATGGCCACCTCGGCAACTACTGGAAGCTACAGGCCGGTTCGACCGAAGGCGCCGTTAAGCTGGTTAACCTCGTTGACGAATACTCCCTCGGCGGCGAAGGCCTGGCCACCCAGCAGGCCGATGGCAACGACTACTACCTGCAGGCTCTCGAAGGCCTCGGCTACGCCATCAAGTCGGCAAACTCAACCGAAGGCAACATCTATCTTAACGTTAACGCTGCCGGCGAAACCCTCGGCATGACCAACAACGGCGCTGCCGCTCCCGCCGCCAACAGCAACTTCAGCGACGCAGGCGCAATTTTCTACTTCCTCCCCGCCAGCGAAGCAGAAGTCACAAGCGCCACCGAACGCTACATTGCCGCAGTGGCTGCCCGCATCGGCGCTAACATCAACGACGACACCGAAAACATTATCCAACTCGTTGGTGAAGAAAAAGCCGCAGGCTATATTGAAGCTCTCAACCACCTGTCGACCATTGCCGGCGTTAACAAAACCAAGCGCGAAGGCATCAACGTAGCAGATGTTGTTAACGACGCCATGAACGAAATCATCACCAAGCACATCGGCATCCAGCACCTGCAGTTCTCGTCATACAGAAACGCCGACGACAACCACATTGACCTGCACTATCTCGGCGTGAACGAAGCCGGCAACCTGTTTGGCTACACCGAAGCCACCGAAGAAAGCACCCTCTGGACTCTCTACCCCGTTGAAAACGGCTTTAAGCTCTATAACGAAAAGAACCAGCTCTATGTTGGCAGCAAAACCGGCATGAATAACGCTGGCAACGACGGCCACTACCCGATGGTTGACGAAGAAAACGCCGCAGTTTTCTACACCGGCTTCAACGCTAACTACAACGGCTTCTACATCTGCGAACACGGCTACGAACCTAAAAACGATAAGGCCGTTATCCACCTGGCCGGCAACAGCGGTGCTATTAAGAACTGGAACACCGGCGTTGGCAGCAACTCCCACTGGCACATCCACGCCCTGGAAGACGCAGTTTGCAGCGAAGCCGTTATCAGCACCGACGGCGACATGGTAATCTTCACCCTCGCCGGCGAACTGACCGAAATGGCCCGCGAAAACCAGATGAAGATCATCGTAACCGTTAACCCGGCCGAACCCGCTCCCGCTTCGAGCCGCCGCCGCGCAGCCGCTCAGGCCAACACTTATGAGATTCAGCATCTCGACATTCAGGAAGACAACACCTTCTCGCTGCCCCATCAGGACGGCAAATGGGTAGTTTCGATTCCCGGCGGTATGCTGAAGACCGAAAACGGCCACACCCGCGCCGCGATGACCTCCTTCAACGTTGAAGGCAGCACCGTAGACATCAAGGAAGTAGTAATCGAAATGACCGAAGGTGAATGCTATGACCTGCAGGGTCGCCGCCTGAGCGCACCCATCAAGGGCATCAACATCATCAACGGCCGCAAGTACCTCCTCCGTTAATTAGCAATTAGAAATTAGCAATTAAAGCGCGTCCCCTCACGGGCGCGCTTTTTTTGCACACCCTCGCTCCCGGGGTTGCTTGCACAAATTAGGCCCCTCGAAGCAGAACTTCGAGGGGTCTGGTGTCTTAAGAAAAATTAGTGAGTTAATTGAACAGATATTTGGTGAATCTTATCGCTGAGCTCGCTAAGCGAGTCGGACAATCTTTGTAATAAACACAAAGTTAATAATCATTTGCGTATTTTCCAAATCTTGTATGTATTTTTTGCTGTTGATGGAGAAAAAAACTCCGTCACGCGTTGGGAGTGAAGGCGTCTCGCGTTGGGAGTGAAGGCGTCTCGCCTTCAGCATCCGCGACAAAGTTGCCGAGGGCGAGACGCCCTCGCTCCCGGGGGAGAGGACGGTTTTTTGAGGGTTTTGGGTGATTA
>CAZDVP010000151.1:0-3785 GCA_964508865.1 uncultured Bacteroides sp.
GCTATTGGGTGAGGCGGTCGAGGGCGCGGCGGAGGGTTTGGGTGGGTGCGCAGAGGGAGATGCGGATGTAGCGGTTGCCGTTGGAGCCGAAAATGAAGCCGGGGGTGATGAAGACTCGGCGGGTGTAGAGAATGTCGTCGACGAATGCTTCGGGGTCGGCTACTGAGTCGGGGAGTCGGCCCCAGAGGAACATTCCGCGCTGGGCGGGGTCGAAGGTGCATCCCAAAGCGGTCATTATCTGTTCGGCAACGAGGCGGCGCTCGGCGTAGTGGCTGTTGAGTTCGCGGCTCCATTCGGGACCTTGGCGCAGGGCCTGGATCGCGGCGAGCATTGCGGGTTTGAACTGGCCGGAGTCAACGTTGCTTTTGACTTTGATTATCCACTGCATGAAGGTCGGGTTGGTGGCGACCATTGCCATGCGCCAGCCGGCCATGTTGTGGCTTTTGGAGAGGGAGTTCATTTCGATGCAGATGTCGCGTGCGCCGCGGGCGGAGAGGATGCTCAGGGGGGAGTCGTTGAGAATGAAGGAGTAGGGGTTGTCGTGGGCGATTACGATGTTGTGTTTGCGGCCGAAGTCAACGATTTTTTGGAGTAGCTCGGGCGATGCCGGGGCTCCGGTTGGCATGTGGGGGTAGTTTACCCACATGAGTTTGATGCGGTCGAGGGGGAGTTTTTCGAGGGCTTCAAAGTCGGGCTGCCAGGAGTTTTCGGCGGTGAGGTCGTAGGGGAAGATTTCGGCTTCAACGAGTTTGCTGACCGAGGTGTAGGTCGGGTAGCCGGGGTTGGGAACGAGCACTCCGTCGCCGGGGTTGAGGAAGGCAAGGGAGATGTGCATGATGCCTTCTTTGGAGCCGATGAGGGGAAGGAGTTCGGTTTCGGGGTCGAGGGTGACGCCATAGACGCGTTGATACCAGAGGGCCATTTCGCGGCGGAGTTCCGGCAGGCCTGCAAAGGGCTGGTAGCTGTGGGCGTCGGGTTGGCGGGCGGCCTGGCAGAGGGCGTCGATTGCCTGCTGAGGGGGCATGCGGTCGGGGTCGCCGATGCCGAGTGAGATGATGTCGCGGCCCTCGGCGTTGAGGCGGGCAACTTCGCGGAGTTTTCCGGCGAAGTAGTAGGGTTGAACGTTGTTTACGCGGTTGGAGGGCTGGATGGTTTTCATTTTATGTCGGCTGAGGTGTATTCTCCAAGAATCTTTAGGTCGTTGATGAGGGGTCGGACAGCGTCGATTGCCTGCTGGTAGCGGGCATAGCTGGCGTAGGTGAGGTCGAGGTAGAAGCGGTATTCCCATTCGCGGCCCAGAATGGGCATTGACTGGATTTTGGAGAGGTTCATGTCGTAGAATGTGAGGATTGTCAGCACTTTGGAGAGCGCGCCCTGGGTGTGGGGCAGGGTGAAGACAATCGAGGCCTTGTCGAGCAGCTCCTCGCGCGGGCGGAGTTCGGCGGCGAGCAGCGGGTCGGCCAGAATGAGGAATCGGGTGAAGTTGCGTTTGTTGGTTTCGATTCCGCTCTGGAGAATGTTGAGGCCATAGAGTTTGGCGGCGTATTCGCCACACACTGCGGCGTGGCCACTGAGGCGCTGCTCGGCGATTTCGGCGGCGGAGCCTGCGGTGTCGAACTTTTCAACCATTTTCATTTTGGGATGGCGGCGCAGAAATTGCTCGCACTGCATCAGGGCCATGGCGTGGGAGTTGACTTCGGTTATGGAGTCGATTGTTTCGCCGGGGAGGGCGCAGAGCACGTGGGAGATGCGCATTTTGTATTCACCGATGATGCTGACGGGGCTCTGGCGCAGGAGCTCATGGTTGGCGAGCAGGGCGCCGGCAATGGTGTTTTCGATGGCCACTGCACCGAGCAGCGAGGCGTCGGCGGTCAGGGCGTCGAACAGTTCGGGAAAGGAGTCGCACGGCAGGGTTTCAACGTTAGAAATGCCTTTTTCGCTGAGGTAGGCGCGGGCGGCAGCGTCGTGGAAGCAGCCGGCCACGCCCTGGATTGCAACTCGGGGAGTTTCGGAAAGCAGTCGCTTCATTATTTGATTATGAATTTCTTGCCGTTAGAGATGTAGATGCCGCGGGCGGGATTGGCTACCGGGCGGCCCTGGAGGTCGAAAATCCGATCGGAGGAGGGCAGGGGAGCGGCCTGAACGGAGTCGATGCTGTTGCGGTCGCCTGCGAGGTCAACGATTGTTGAGCAGTAGAAGCCATAGAACTCGTCGGGGGCATCTTCCCAGAAGTGGTAGGCCACCAGGGCGATGTGGCTGAAGTCGGGGCTTACGATCGGCATGCCGGTAACGGTCAGGAGTTCTTCGGCAATGTCGCCGTCGTCGTTGATAACAATGGGTACGCGGTGAACCAGGTTCTTTTCGGGCCAGCCCTGGAGTTCGGGGTTGCGGTCAACGATGTATTTCTCGAGCGGAACCCACTTTGAGGCTCCGGCGGGGAGGGCATAGCCGAAGTCAATGTCGGTTACGCGGTCGTAGCCGATAATGTCGCCGAGGTTGCTGACGGCGGTAACGAGGATGCTCTGGTCGGTGGGGATTTCAACGCGTGCTCCGGTTTGGAGGTCGTAGAGAATCGGCTTGTAAACGGTGTTGATTTCGCCGTCGGGCGTTGCCAGGGAGTGGCCGGCGCTGCAAACGAAGTAGCGGCCGTTGGGCGAAATGGCCGACTGGTTGAAGGCCATGCTGGTGCTTTCGAGGAGAATCTGATTGTTGACTTCGAACCAAGCGTTGGCTTCGGTTGCCCAGGCGTTGTAGATTTCCACCTGGCGGTTGAAGGCTTCGATAGAGTCGGGGGTCAGGTAGTTTGCGGCATTGGGTTCTTCGCCCATGCCCTGCTGATAGAGGGCCAGGGCTGCTTCGTAGGCCTCGCTGCCCTGCTGGTCGAGGTAAGCCTCGGGCATTGGAATGGCGGGCGCCGGGCCTTTGGGAAATTCGGGGAGAACGAGCTTGTTGGGGTTAATCAGGTCGGCAAATGGGCTTTCGCAGCTCCAGTTGCCGGATTCGTCCTGACGGTAGACCAGCTGCTCAACGATGAAACCGTTGTGGGAAACCTTCTGGCCGATGATGATTTTGCCGTCGGCGGAAATGTTGGTCGCGGTTATGTATTGCGGCGCATAGCCGGCATAGTCCAGCGGGCTGTAGGGGAGGGGAGTGCGCTCATAGGCATTGTCGACCAGGTCCCAGATGCAGGGAACCGTCATGGTCACGTCTTCATCGTTGGCGCCGAAGCTCTCGCCGGTGGCAACAGTGCCGCAAATGCGCGATCCGTCGGGCACCACGCCGTTGGCCATTCCGAGGCCAAGGTGTTTTTCGTCGGGGTTCAGGGCAGTCCAGCGTCCGCCGGCCACTCCGCGGGCTTCGGACCAGCGCCAGGCCGAAGCACCATATTGCGCGCGGTCGGCAAGGATTATGTTGTTGCCAAGAAAGTTGCCGACTCCAACGTTGTAGCCAACGGTGCCCTCTTCGTTTTCGGCGAATACAACGGGCTGACCGCCGTTTTTGAGGTCGAAGAAATAGATGCTGTTGCTGATTTGGCCGGCAGCCACCGAGTTATCGGGCGAGAAGCCGAGAATTGCCGCGTCGGCTATGGTGTAGGGCTCGGCGGCGAAAGCGGCCGCGGCAAACGTCAGCGCCACGCCGAGCAACATGGGGTTCTTTTTCATCAGATAAGTGTAAGTGTTGTGTAAGTGACTATTTAGGTTTAAAGTGCAAAGTTACGCAAAAATTTCGAGAATAAAAAATTGCTTGCGTAATGTTCAGAAGTTCGGAAAATTTACTTAACTTTG
>CAZDVP010000152.1:0-3780 GCA_964508865.1 uncultured Bacteroides sp.
TTGCGTCGGCCAGGCCGTAGAGCACAGCGTTGGCCACGTTGCCCACGCCGCTCTGCAGGGGCAGGAACTCCTTGGGCAGACGGCCGGCTCGCAGCTCGGAAACGAGGAAGTCGCAAACGTTTGCGCCGATTTTAGCCGAGGTTTCGTCGAGAGCGGTGAAGGGTTTGACGCCGTCGGTCACGTTGGTGGGCACGATGCCGATAACCTTTTTGGGGTCGACATGCAGATAGGGCGAGCCGATGCGGTCGTTGACGCGATAGATCGGAATTTCGAGGCGGTGGGGCGGGTCGGCGGGGAGGTAGAGATCGTGGAGGCCTTCGAGCTTGCGCGAAATGCCGGAGTTGAGCTCAATAATGATTTTGTCGGCAATGGCGGCAATGGTCGGGGAGATGCCGGCGCCGGTTCCGAGTACCAGGCGGCCGTCGTCGGTCACGTCGACAGCCTCGATAACCGCGAAGTCCATCGGGCCATAGAAACCATAGCGGAGCTTCTGGGCCATTTCGCTCAGGTGGAGGTCGAAATAGTGGGCATCGTGGGAGTTGATTCGTTTGCGCAGGTCGGGAGTGTTCTGATAGGGAGCGCGGCGGTCAATTGCATTGGCCAGCGAGAGTGCGCCGTCGACGTGCATGTTGGTCGAAGCGCCGGTGAAAATCGAGACTTTGTAGGGGCGGCCGGCGGCATGTTCGGCGTTGGCAATGGCGGCCACAGCGTCGAAAGTATTCTTGGGTGCGCCGGAAGCGGTGAATCCGCTAAGGCCGATAGTAGCTCCGTTTTTAATATGCGAAGCGGCCTCTTCGGCTGTGATGATTGGGAATCCCATGGTTTAATTACGTGTTGGTTAAATTATTCTTACTTGGGCGCAAAGATACAAAAAAGTGCGCAGAAAGGCAAAAACTGCGCAAAAAATGTTTATTAACTTTTTTTAACTTTCGTGAAATGGTTTTGTAAAACCGTTTTTGCTAAATTTGCGCCCAAATTCTTGGATTAGCATAAGTTTACTTTATGAGAGTGAAAATATTAGTGATTGACGACGAGGAATCGATCTGCGAAATTCTTCGCTATAATCTCGTTAAAGAAGGCTACGAGGTTGACACTGCCTATTCAGCAGAGGAGGCCCTGGAAATGGATCTGCCCTCCTATTCGCTGTTCATCGTAGACATTATGATGGACAAGATGAGCGGTTTTGACTTTGCTCACCGCCTGAAAAACAACGAGCACCTCGAAAATAAGCCGATAATTTTCTGCACGGCCCTTTCGGACGAAGACGACACGGTTATGGGCCTGAACATCGGCGCCGACGACTATATCACCAAGCCCTTCTCGATTCCGGAAGTGCTTGCGCGAGTTCGCTCGGTTCTTCGCCGCAGCAACGTTTCGGCCCACATAGCGGCCAACCGCAACAAGGCCTCCTATGAGGAAGACCTCGTTTTCAAGGGCTTGCGCCTGAACCGCAACGAAAAAATCTGTTATATCGACGGCGAGCCCCAGCAACTGTCGAAAACCGAATTCGACCTGCTGATGTTCTTCCTCGAACACCGTAACCGCATTTATTCGCGCGAAGAAATCATCAAAACCGTTTGGAGCGGCAACGTTATTGTCAGCAACCGCACCGTCGACACCAGCCTTACCCGTCTGCGCAAAAAACTGGGTGCCTATGGCAAACATATTGAAACCCGCGTAGGATTCGGCTATGGCTTTAAGGAAGTCGTCTAAACTGTTCTGGCGGCTGCTCGCGCCGCTGGTTGTCCTGCTCTGGACTATAATCGGACTGCTCGTTTGGTATAACATATCAAACGAGCTTGACTTGCGTCAGTCCTACATGGAAATGCAGCTGCGCAACGTCAACGCAACGGTTATCGATGCCTATGAGCATGGCGACGACCTGCAGGAAACCCTTGACTTCATCGACTCCTATACGCGCAACACGACGCTCAACGACCTGCGCGTTTCGATTTATAACGACGAGGCGGAACCGGTTGCCTGCATCGGGTCGCTGATTCTGCTGGAGGACTCGAGCCACCAGACCATTCCGGAACTGCTGGCCGCCGAGGAGATAGGCGACGCCACCAACATCCGCCCCGACCTGAAGCGTTCGGTGGAGTCGATGTTTAACGTAATGACGTCGAACGACGGCGTTATCCGCACCATCACCGCGGCGCCCTATACGCCCATGGTTGCGCGCGCAATGACTTATAACTCCACCATCTGGATTATAGTTGCCATTCTGGCGGTTATAGCAACGGCGATGCTGATCGGCATTTCGCGCAACGTTGCGCGGTCGGTTTCAACGCTCCACAGCTTTGCTCAGCGCGCTGCCGACGGCAAGAATCTTGACGTTGAGAACGTTAAGTTCTCGCACGACGAAATCGGCGACGTTACGCGCGAAATTATCCGCCTCTATATTGAAAAAGACAACGCCACGCAGCGCATGGAGCACGAGCATCAGGTTGCACTGCGCGCCAACGAGGAAAAGGCCCGCATCAAACGCCAGACGGCCAATAACCTCAACCACGAAATCAAGACTCCGGTGGGCATTATCAAGGGCTATCTGGACACTATCTGCTCCGACCCGGACATGCCGCCGTCGCTCAAGGATAACTTTATCAACAAGGCGCGCGAACACGCCGACCGCCTGACCCAGCTGCTCAAGGACGTGAGCTCGATTACGCGCCTGGAAGAGGGTTCGGCGCAGGTTGAAGTGACGGAATTCGACTTCCACGACCTGGTCTACAACATTGCCAACGACCTGGAGGTCAGCGACCTGCTCGGCAACATGACTTTTGAGTGGGACATTCCGTTCGACACCCGCATTCTCGGCAACTACACGCTGCTGAACAATGCGGTGATGAACTTGGTGCGCAACTCGGCCAAATACTCCAAAGGCACGGTTATTTCGCTGGACCTGGTTGAAACGGACGAAACATTCTATAAGTTCCGCTTTGCCGACGACGGCACCGGAGTTGGCGAAGAACACCTGGAGCACCTGTTTGACCGCTTCTATCGCGTTGACGAAGGACGCGCGCGCAAGAGCGGCGGCACGGGTCTGGGTCTGCCCATCGTTAAGAGTACCTTTGAAGCCATTGGCGGCTCAATTATAGTGCGCAACGCGCAGCCACACGGCCTTGAATTCCTGTTTACCTTAAAAAAAGCACAAAATGAACGTTCTTAACCGATTTCTCGACTACGTGAAGTTCGACACCCAGAGCGACGAACTCACCAACATGACGCCCTCAACCCCGGGGCAATATAAATTCGCCGAATACCTGAAGGAAAAAGTGGCCGAAATGGGCCTGACCGAAATCTCGCTCGACGAAAACGGCTACCTTTTCGCCACGCTGCCGGCCAACACCGACAAGCCCGACGTTCCGACCATTGGGTTCATTGCCCACCTGGACACATCGCCCGACATGAGCGGCAAGCATGTTAACCCGCAGATTGTTAAGAACTACGACGGCGGCGACATTTGCCTGAACGCAGCCGAGGGCATTTATCTGCGTCCGTCGGAATTCCCCGAACTGCTCCACTACGTTGGCCAGGACCTGGTAACGACCGACGGTACAACCCTTTTGGGCGCCGACGACAAGGCCGGCATAGCCGAAATCATGGGCGCGGTCGAGTACTTGCAAGCCCACCCCGAAATCAAACACGGCAAAATCCGCATCGGCTTCAACCCTGACGAAGAAATCGGACGCGGTGCACATAAGTTCGACGTTGAACGCTTTGGTTGCGACTGGGCCTACACCATGGACGGCGGCGAAATCGGCGAGCTGGAATATGAGA
>CAZDVP010000153.1:0-3684 GCA_964508865.1 uncultured Bacteroides sp.
CCTGGCCGATGAGCTCGGAGTTGGAGTCGGTGCGCGAGCCGGTAACACCGTCGGCCACAGTGGCCGACAGCAGCGACTCAATGGCGCCGAGAATGGCAATGGTGAAGGCCGAGGGGAGCAGCAGGTTGATGGTGGCCATGTTCAGCTCGAAGCCGTGGGGCAGCGGAATGTCGGTTTTCAGCTCGCCGAAGCGGCCGCCAATGGTTTCGACCGGCAGGTTGAGGAAGTAAACCACCGGAGTGACAATCAGAATCGCCAGCAGCGCGCCGGGGAGCTTTTTGCTCACTTTGGGGGCGAGGATGATGATGAGCAGCGAAACCAGCGCCACGGCCAAGGTTGTCAGGTCAACGCGGTCGAAGTTGCTGAAATACATTCCCCACTTGGGAATGAATTCGCCGGGAATGTTTTTGAGGCCGAGGCCGAAAAAGTCGTTGATCTGCGTTGAGAAAATCGTCAGGGCGATGCCGGCGGTGAAGCCGACCACTATGGGATAGGGAATGAACTTGATAACGGTTCCGAGGCGGAAAAAGCCCATCAGCAGCAGAATCAGGCCGGCCATGAAGGTTGCGATTGCCAGCCCCTCGAGGCCGAACTGGGCAATGATGCCGTAAACGATAACGATGAATGCACCGGTGGGGCCGCCGATCTGAACGCTGTTGCCGCCGAAGGCGCTGACAATGAAGCCGCCGACAATGGCGGTTATCAAACCGATTGTAGGGCTCACACCCGATGCGATACCGAAGGCGATTGCCAGCGGCAGGGCCACAATTCCGACAACGATGCCGGCAATGAGGTCGTCTTTGAACTTCGACGCCGTGTAGCCTTTGAGCGACGAAAGGAGTTTTGGTCTATAAGCAAAAGCACCTGAAATGTTCATAACGAATAATAAATGTGTAGTTGAATGAATGTTAATATGATTTATCAGTTTTTGCGTTGAGCGCGGGGCCGGCGGGTGCGGCGGCGGGAGCGGCCTCCGCGGCGGTGGCGTTTGCGCGGTTCGTCGGAGGTAGTTTCGCCGTCGGCGGCAGCGGGTTTGGGAGTACCGTCGGTGAAGCCGCTGCGGTTTTCGCGAACAAGGCGGCGGCTTTCCTGGCGCAGGCGCGCGGCCTGCTCGGTGTGGCCCAGGTCGGCCATGAAGCCGCAGAGAAATTCGAGCCGGCGGGGCAAAACGGCCAGGTTCTGCATTGCGCGCACCTGGCGCCAGTTGTCGAGCGTCTGGTCGTCGACGTCGACAAAACGGACCAGATAGGCAACATCGCTGACTATGGGGCGGTCGAAACGCAGGGTGGTCATAACGGCGCGCGCACGCTTGGAGGCCTCGTGGGCCTTGGGGGCCAGACCCATGAATATGGCGGCGAGCCGGTAGCGCGTCGGAGCTTCGGGGTCGGCGCCGACCAGGCGGCCCAGGCGCTCCATTGCGGCGCCCCAGAGCTGCTTGCTGCGGAGCATTTCGCTCAGCTCGGGAATCATAACGGCCAAAGCGCCGGTTGAGCGGAGCGTTTCCATGATTGCCACCGGGTCGGGGCCGTTGAGCATCTTGCACAGCTCGGAGTGCACCCTTTCGCGCGAAACTATGGTCAGGCGGTCGATATGGCGCATCATCGCTTCGAAAACATCATCGTCGAGCTTCCAGCCGAAGCGGTTGGCAAAGCGCAGGCCGCGCAGAATGCGAACGGGGTCGTCGTTGAATGTCTCGTCGGGGTTCATTGGAGTGCGCAGGCGCCCGGCCTCCATGTCGGGAATGCCGCGTCCGGTAATGTCAACGGTCCGTCGGCGCGTAATGTCGTAGTAGAGCGAATTAACGGTGAAGTCGCGGCGGTAGCAGTCTTCTTCAATCGTGCCGAAGGCCACTTCGGGGCAACGCGAGGTTTCCTTTGTGTATTGCTCCTTGCGGGTCTGCACCAGCTCGATTTCGTCGTCGGGGAAACGGCGCAGGCGCAGTTTGGCGGTGCCGTATTTCAGAAAATAAATTGGACGGCCGGTTGTTAGCCGCCGCTTTTCGAGCCATCGGGCAAACCTGACGCCGCCGTTGGGCAGGTCAATGGCCAAGTCGAGGTCTTTGATTTCAAAACCCATCATTTCGTCGCGGCAGCAGCCCCCTACGGCAAACACGTGGCCCTCCCAGGGAGTGTCCTGAATCAGGTCGCGCAGCCATTCGCAAATAATATGATAGAGCTTTGTCGTCATTTTTTCGGGTGCAAAGTTACGAAAAAAAAAATTATCCGCCATCCCGGCGAATAATCTTCCTTACCTTAAATCTAATACCATTAAAATGCACCGCAAAGTTACGCACTTCCACCAAATCCGCAAGCGATTTAACAAAATTTAACCATCGCCTCTTTTCGGCCTTTCAGCGACGGGGCAATTTTCGGGGAGGGAGTGCGTTAATTTATTGTTATGAGGAACTTTCTTTTTTCTATTATAGCCGTTTTGACACTGTCGGGGTGTATTGTCGACTCGTTCGATAACTCGCCCTCGGCCCAACCGACCTTTTCGACTCCCGACGAAGGGCTCGACATGGGGCTCTTCTTTTCCGATTCGCCCTCGCCAACGTCGAATCTGCGAATCTATAACCGCAACAGCAAGAACATCAGCCTGTCGGAGGTCAGAATGCGTTCCGGCGAACACTTCCGCATCAACGTCGACGGCCAGTCGGGCACCACGTTCAGCAACGTTGACATCCGTCCCAACGACTCGATTTTCGTTTTCGTTGAGTGCACGCTGCCGGCTCCGGAGCAGGCCGAACCGGTTGAGTTCAGCGACTGGCTCGACGTTACGACAAACGGAGTTACGCGCTCGGTGCGCATCCTGGCGCGCTCGCAGCGGGTTAACCGCCTCAGCGGCGTAACGGTCAGCGAAAATATGACCCTGCAGGCCGAGGTGCCCAACCTGATTGCCGACACCCTGCGCGTGGCCGCCGGCGCCACACTCACCATCGCCCCCGGCGCGCAGCTGCTTTTCCACGACAAAGCGGCGCTGATTGTTGACGGCACTTTGCACTGCCCCGGACTGGCCGACGCCCCGATTGAAATGCGCGGCGACCGAACTAACAACGTCGTTGCCGACATCAGCTTCGAAGTCATGTCCAAGCAATGGGAAGGGGTGCGCTTCACCTCCTCGAGCCGCAACAACATCCTGGAGCACACGTCGATAATCAACACCTGCCGGGGCGTCAGGGTTGACTCGCTGGCCGACCTTACCCTGATTAACTCGCGCCTCTACAACAGCGGCAGCCGCCAGCTCGACGCAGCCGACTCCACGACGGTCGTGGCCCTGGGATGCGAAATTTCCAACGCCGCGTCGGCCCTGCTCCACCTCGGCGCCGGCCGCTTCACCTTCAACCGCTGCACGATTGCCAACTGGTATCTTTTCGCATGGCCCGACGAAGCCATTGTTGAACTGGCCGACCCGGACGCAACGTTGGCCGACTTTGCAAACTGCGTTATCTATGGCCGCGACCGCGCCGTGTCAGACTACGACAACGTTGAGGAGGCCGACATATGGTTCCGCCGCTGCCTGTTCACCTCCGAGGGCCACGACGATGCCCGCTACATTAACTGCCTGTGGAAAACCGACCCCAAGCTGCAATACTCCCTGACCGAATATACGTTTACCTACCTTCCCGCGACCGACTCGCCGGTCATCGACGCCGCCGACCCTGAGCTCGACCACCCGCAACTGCCC
>CAZDVP010000154.1:0-3647 GCA_964508865.1 uncultured Bacteroides sp.
AATATATTACCGTTTTTTATCGCGACAGCAGCGACCGAGCGAAATCAAATATCGGATTCAGGCTTGTAATGAATAGAAAATAACCAATTTATATATTATTAAACTTTCATTTATGAGAAAAGCATTTTTAATCGTCACACTGGTTTTGTGTGCATCCGCCTATGGTTCTGCCAAAAGTAAGGCAAAACAGGAAATAACCGAACCTGCCCAAAAGGTAGAACTGGCAGCCAAGGATCTCACTGAGCGCATGACCTCGCAGCTCGGTGGCAAAAACGGAAAGCAAAAAGTACAGGAATTTAAAAAACAACATGAGCAATTTCTGTTTGAAGATTCCAAAATAGATGATGTTCTTAAGGCCAAAACTCATCAACTCGACGAAGTTTATAAGAAACTCTACAAGGAGTGCCGCCCAACTGAATTTATTGTTGACGGCAATAATATTACCGTCGGGAAAATCGCGCAGAAGGTTGAGTACAAACAAAAGAAAAACAAAGTCGACACAATAGTGAAGAACGAGGTTATAGTTCCCATCGTGTTCCAGGCCCACACCATTGCTAAAGATAAGGTCAGCGATGCGCGCTATGAGGTTTATATGGACTGGGAACTGAACCCGAACAAGAAAAACAGCAAGCCTAAACTGGTTGGCGTCAAGGCCACTCCGATTGAGTTTACAAATACTGAAAAAGTTCAGATGCAAAAGGCTGTGCAGGCAGCTATTGCCGACTGGTATAAAAACCTCTCCTCAAATCTGGATAAGAAATATACCGTCAATGCAATCAACGGCCAGGTTAAGCCGATGATGGTTTCTGCTGACCGCATCATCGTTAATAAGCCGATAAAGAAAAACATGACGGTAGCCAATGTTCCGGAAATAAACGTTCAGTTAGACCCGATGGCGTTTATTAGCCCCGATTCGCTGGTTTATTACACCGATCCGACCGCAAACATCATTATCAAGCCCGAGTTTGAGGTTGCCATTGATAATTCGCTGACTAAAGCCACAATCAAAAGTGTGCGTTATAAAGACAAGTTGAACACCCCGGTGCCGGATGCCGTTAAGTCCGCGCGTATATCGCAGGCTGCTCAGGCGGTTGGTTCGTTGTATAACGGTTTGTCGGCCTATGTGGGCAACAAAGCTCCGGAAGCCCAGACGGCCATCGAGGCAATGTTTGTGTCGCCCAATAATCTGGTTGCGATTTCCAATGTGACCAAAGGGGGCAAAGAAACTATCGGCAATCGTGAGGTTAAAGATTACCTCAAGCGACTCAATGGCCTTGAGCTTAACATGATTAACGTTGATTTGCTGGACGCGGCGCGCACGGCTAAGCTCAATGAGGCATATCCCGAACTCAATCTTGCGTTCGACAATAATTTCAACACCATAGCCTTCATGGTCGGCCAGCATTACGAAGGCAAAAACTACAAGGATAATACTTCAAAAGTTATTGTTCTGGAAAATGCCGGCGGTAAATATATGGTCAACCGGATATTCGTTATTCCCGGTTCGACTGAGCTGTTGGACTAATCATTAACACATTATAGAAACTGAACCATGCAGATTATTAAAATTGGTCGTTCGTCATCCAACGACATTGTAATAAACGACGCGAGCGTGTCGCGCATACATTGCCAGATTATACGCGACGACAACGGTACATTCCGCATTATCGATTTGAATTCGGCGAACGGAACATATATTAACGGCGTGCGCCGGGCCGAGGTAACACTTAATAAGTCGGATATTGTTCGCATCGGCAACACAACGCTTCCGTGGCTCTCATATTTCTCGTCGAATTCAGGAGGCGGAAGAACGGTGGTTGGCTCGACAAACTCTTATGGAGCTGCGGAACAGCAGGGCCACAACATCGGCATCAACATTGTTAGCGGCAACAGTATGGGCTGCGCTGATTATCCGCCGCAGCAGGTTCCTCCGGGTAATAAACCCGACAGTTTCCTGGTGTGGTCGATTTTGTGTACGCTATGCTGCTGCCTGCCTTTTGGTATCGTGTCGATTGTTTACGCATCGAAGGTCGATGGCCTATGGGCTTCGGGCCAGTATCTTGAAGCCGAACGCGCGGCCCAAAGTGCACGAACCTGGTTCTGGTGGGGCTTCGGCTTAGGCCTGGCATCCTCCATATTCACGTTCATTTACTATTGCATCATAGGTTTTGCTGGTTTCTTATAAGAAAATCCTGTTTGGCCTTCTGATTGGCATTTTTGGAACCATATTGTATTTTTTCAATCCGGAAAATGCAATATGGTTTCCTAAATGCCCATTCTATGTCATGACCGGATGGGAATGCCCTGGATGTGGAATCCAGCGGGCGTTTCATCAACTGGTGCACCTTAATTTCGTGGCGGCGTTTAAGTATAATCCTTTTCTGGTGATTTCGATGCCCTACGTCGTTCTGCTTTTGCTAACCCGCTTCGCCCCGGCCAACCGGTTCGGCCGAGTCAGAGCATTCTGCTATAGCGCAACAACAATCCGCTGCTATCTTGTCGTGACCATTCTTTGGTGGATCGTACGTAATATTTATTAAATAAAAGATATAATGAAAAAGTTTATTCTTTGTGCTGTTTTACTTTCGCTGTACCCTTTTTCGGCGATGTCGCAAGTCAAGTCGAGTTCCAATGTGCCGGCTGACGGTTATTTTAAATTCACGACCACAAAACTTCCTTTGCCGTTAGGTAGATATATTCAATTAACCCAGACGTCAGAACCGTTCAAGTTTTCTAAACCTGATGCTAATGGTGATGGTAATTGGACAGTTACTTTTAATTTTGAGATTCTTAGGCATGTACCTAACTTGCAGTATTGTGATTTTAGAATGATACCAATTGGGGACAGTGATCCGGAGGGATTCAGGGAATTGAAGCTCAAGCGTGATGCAAATGCTGTAGAAAAACTATCTAATGCGATATCGAACAATAGGTCGTCGCGTGTCGCAATAAATTATACGGCGAATTTTTCGGATTTGGTTCCTCTGGAAATAAATCGTATCACAAAGTCATGGAACGGAACGCAAATGCAAATCTATGCATCACATATTTTTATTCCTGTTTCAGTCAATAAGATTTCAGTTCGGGGACGCTTATCCGAGGGAATTAGAGTTAAAGAAGCGTGGATAACATTTTCCGGAAGAGAGGGTTCTGGCGGTGTAAACTTGTCGCTCGATTTGAGTATCTCAACTCCATCGTCTTCTGCAATCCATTGTAGTAGAGCAATTGCAACAATTATGACTCAGGGCGGAAAATTTACTAAATGTTGTGAGAAGAAGGAGTTTAGTATAGATGACCGTATAGATCTTGAAGACGTTATTGCATCAAGAGATATGGACGTACTCTTAAGTAATCCCATCTCTATAGACCTTGAGCTCGATTAGAATAAATAGGACTCATAAATTACTGGAGGAATGAGTCAATGGATTGGTTTTTAGGATGTTTGAACCATGTGAAGCGATTGCTTGAACGTAGTTCGGACAATCGCTGAATTTTGATTCAATCAGTAGGTTATGAATCTGAGGAAAAACGGACACCCCCTGCAGCTCGGATGAGATGCGGGGGGTGCGTGTTTGTGGGGTATAGGGGGGTTAGAGGATGATTTTTTTGCCTTCGGAGGTTACGTAGACGCCGTGGCGGGGGTTGGT
>CAZDVP010000155.1:0-3584 GCA_964508865.1 uncultured Bacteroides sp.
GCCTCATGCTCATTTCCATGGCCGTTGCAACCGCCATTTTCTTTGCCCTCTGGGCTCTGCTCGAGCCGCTTTTGGGCAACCACGCCCTCTGGCTCGCCTTCATCGCCTACCTCCTCACCCGCGGCCTCCTCCTCGCCCTCCTCGTGCGCCCCTGAAACCGATTGGAGATATTATGCCCAAAAACATCTAAAAAAAGTTGGGCATGGCTGGGTTTTTCGCTATCTTTGCGCGTAGAAATTATAAACTTTTTAATTCATCGCTGACATGAAGAAACATAACTTCTATGCCGGACCCTCGATTCTTAGCGAATACACTATCAACAACACGATTGAAGCCATACGCAATTTCGCAGGCATGGATCTGTCGCTGCTCGAAATATCCCACCGTTCAAAGCAATTCACCGCCGTTATCAACGAAGCCTCCGCGCTGGTCAAGGAGCTGCTCGAAGTGCCTCAGGGCTACTCGGTGCTCTGGCTGGGCGGCGGCGCCTCTATGCAGTTCTGCATGGTGCCCTACAACCTGCTGCGCAAAAAGGCCGCATATCTCGAAACCGGCGTCTGGGCCGCCAACGCCATTAAGGAAGCCCGACTTTTCGGCGAGGTCGACGTTGTTGCCTCAAGCCGCGACGCCAACTTCACGTTCGTGCCCACCGACTACGTGATTCCCGCCGACGCCGACTATTTCCACTTCACGACCAACAACACCATTTACGGCACCGAGCTGCGCCGCGATCCGGATTCGCCCGTGCCTCTGGTAGCCGACATGAGCTCCGACATTTTCTCGCGCCCGGTCGACGTTAGCAAATATGACCTCATCTACGCCGGCGCGCAGAAAAACATCGCTCCGGCAGGCGTAACGCTGGTAATCGTAAAGGACTCGGTGCTCAACAACCCGCCGCGCCCCATTCCGACCATGCTGAACTATAAAACCCATGTCGGCAAGGAATCGATGTTCAACACCCCGCCCGTGCTCCCCATTTTTTCGGCGCTCCAGACCCTGCGCTACTATAAGGAACAAGGCGGCGTTAAAGCCCTCGAGCTCATCGACATGGAAAAAGCCGGAATGCTCTACGACGCTATCGACAGCTCGCGCCTTTTCCTCGGAACCGCCCAAACCGAATCGCGCTCGATAATGAACGTTTGCTTCGTAATGGCTCCCGAATATAAAGAACTCGAACAGGAATTCATCGACTTCGCCGCCGAGCGCAACATTGTTGGCATCAAGGGCCACCGTTCAGTAGGCGGTTTCCGCGCCAGCCTCTACAATGCCCTGCCCAAAGAGAGCGTCAAGGCCCTCATCGACGCCATGAAAGAATTCGAAAAAAAGCACTAAGCATATGAAAATTCTCGTTGCAACTGAAAAACCGTTTGCCCCGGTGGCAATCGACGGCATCCGGATGGTCTGCCGCGACGCCGGCCACGAGCTCGCGCTGCTCGAAAAATACACGTCGGTCGACGAGCTCTATGCCGCTGTGGCCGATGCCGACGCACTCATTGTGCGCTCCGACAAAGTCACTGCCCAACTGCTCGACCGCGCCCCGAAACTCAAAATCGTTGTGCGCGCCGGCGCGGGCTACGACAACGTTGACCTCGACGCCGCATCGCGCCTCGGAATAGTGGTTGAAAACACTCCCGGCCAGAACTCCAACGCCGTTGCCGAACTCGTTTTCGGCCTTCTCATCATGGCCGTGCGCAACATGTTTGCCGGCACCTCCGGCTCCGAACTGCTCGGCAAAACCATCGGCATCCACGCCTTTGGCCAGGTGGGCCGCAACGTGGCCCGCATAGCCCAGGGCTTCGGCCTTGAGGTCAGCGCCTTCGATCCCTATTGCCCCGACCAGGTTATGGAGCAGGCCAACGTGCGCCCCATCCACGACCTCAAGGCCCTCTACGCCGAAAATAAATTCGTGTCGCTCCATATCCCCGCAACCCCCGAAACCCGCCGGTCGGTTGGCTACGACCTGATAACCCTCATGCCTCAGGGCGGAGTGCTCATCAACACCGCCCGCAAAGAAGTTATCGACGAAGCCGGCCTGCAAAAAGCCCTGGCCGACCGCCCCGACCTCAAATACGTTGCCGACATAGCCCCCGACAACGCCGACGAACTCCTGGCCCAATTCCCCGGCCGGGTGTTCTTCACCCCAAAGAAAATGGGAGCTCAAACCGCCGAAGCAAACATCAACGCCGGCATTGCCGCCGCCCGCCAGATTGCCTCATTCTTCCTCAACGGCGACACCCGCTTTCAAGTCAACAAATAATCACCAAATACACTAAATCATTTCCCTAATAACCAACTACCATGGATATTAACAAAATTCTCAGCGACCTCCAGGCCAAACACCCCGGCGAAAACGAATACCTCCAGGCCGTGCGCGAAGTTCTGCTCAGCGTGGCCGACGTCTACAACCAGCACCCCGAATTCGAAAAAGCAAAAATCATCGAACGCATGGTTGAACCCGACCGCATTCTAACCTTCCGCGTAACCTGGGTCGACGACCGCGGCGAAGTGCAGACCAACCTCGGCTATCGCGTTCAATTCAACAAAGCCATCGGCCCCTACAAAGGCGGCATCCGCTTCCACGCATCGGTCAACCTATCCATTCTCAAATTCCTCGGCTTCGAACAAACCTTCAAAAACGCCCTCACAACCCTCCCCATGGGCGGAGCAAAAGGCGGCTCCGACTTCTCGCCCCGCGGCAAAAGCGACGCCGAAATCATGCGCTTCTGCCAGGCCTTCATACTCGAACTCTGGAAAAACCTCGGCCCCGACCGCGACGTGCCCGCCGGCGACATCGGCGTTGGCGCACGCGAAGTAGGCTACATGTATGGCATGTATAAAAAACTCGTCGACGAACACACCGGCACCTTCACCGGCAAAGGCCTCGACTTCGGCGGCTCGCGCATCCGCCCCGAAGCAACCGGCTTCGGCGCCCTCTACTTCGTTGAAAATATGCTCAAAATGAAAAACTCATCCATCGCCGGCAAAACCGTTGCCATCTCCGGCTTCGGCAACGTTGCCTGGGGCGCCGCCCTCAAAGCCGACGAACTCGGAGCAAAAGTAGTTACCATATCCGGCCCCGACGGCTACGTCTACGACCCCGACGGCATCTCCGGCGAAAAAATCAACTACATGCTCGACCTCCGCGCATCCGGCGAAGACATCGTTGAACCCTACGTTGAAAAATTCCCCGGCGCAAAATTCTTCCCCGGCAAAAAACCCTGGGAACAAAAAGTCGACATCGCCCTGCCCTGCGCAACCCAAAACGAACTCAACGGCGACGACGCCCGTCAACTCATTGCCAACGGCGTTGAACTCGTTGCCGAAGTATCCAACATGGGCTGCACCCCCGAAGCCATCGACGCCTTCATCGAAACCAAAACCACCTATGCCCCCGGAAAAGCAGTCAACGCCGGCGGCGTAGCAACCTCAGGCCTCGAAATGAGCCAAAACGCAATGCACCTGCAGTGGAGCGCCGAAGAAGTCGACCAGAAACTCCACTTCATCATGGAAAACATCCACCAGCAATGCGTGCGCTACGGCACCGAACCCGACGGCTTCATCAACTACATGAAAGGCGCCAACAT
>CAZDVP010000156.1:0-3504 GCA_964508865.1 uncultured Bacteroides sp.
GGATTTTACGGTAGTACTTAAATGCTATTATTCGTTATGTCTAAGCCTATTGTTTATAGTACACTTAAAATGAAAAAGATTTGTTCGCTTTTCGTAATGCAAAGTTACGACGGATTTTTGCTAAAGTCAAGTAAAATGCTATTTAACATATGTTGGTCGGAAAGCGAACTTTGCTGGTTTGGATTTCTTATGCGCTATAAAAACTTGTTTGATTTGGGCTTTTTGGTGACAAAGTGTAAGCAAATCGGGGTGAAATAGAGGAGGGGGTAATTAGTTAAAAAGTGTTTAGAGCTTTTTGCGGTAGCTGCGGCGGCGTTTGTGTTGCTCGGTTTCGAAGTATTCCCACTGTTTTTGAACGTTTGAGTTGGTTACGAGTTCGGGGTTGCTTTCGGCGTATTTGAATCCGAGGGCGTTGTAGCGGGGAATCATGTATTCGAAGAGCAGGGCGTTGACGCCTTTGTTTTGGTATTCGGGTTTGATGGCAACCAGGAGGAGGTCAACGGTGTCGGCGGCGCGTCCGCGCAGGGCTTTGATAATCGGGAGCCAGCCCATGGGGAAGAGTTTGCCGCCCGATTTCTGGAGGGCGCGGCTGAGCGAGGGCATGGAAATGCCGATTCCGACGAGGTTGTCGGCGCTGTCGACTATGACGCAGACGGAGTCGAGGCTGATGATGTCGAGATACATTTTTATGTAGTGGTCGATCTGGCGCGGGGTCAGGGGCGAGTAGCCGTAGAGCTGGTCGTAGGCTTCGTTGATGACCTGGAAGAGTTTGTGGCCATATTGCTCCTTGAGTTTTTTGCGGGTGGTGAGCTCGGCGGTGCGTAGGCCGAAGCGGTTGCGAACGATTTCGCACACGCGTTTCATTTTGGCGGGCACTTCGGCGGGCACTTTCATGAAGAATTCCACCCAGTCGGCGTCGGGCTGGAAGCCAAGGCGTTCCATATGGGCGGGGTAGTATGGGTAGTTATAGATCGTTGCCATGGTTCCGAGTCGGTCGAAGCCTTCAATGAGCATTCCTTCATAGTCCATGTCGGTGAAGCCGAGGGGGCCGACGAGTTCGGTCATGCCTTTGGCTCGGGCCCAGTCTTCAACGGTTTTGAAGAGGGCGTCGACAACTTCGGCGTCGTCGATGAAGTCAACGAATCCGAAGCGGGCGTCTTTTTTGCCGGTGCGCTCATTGACGGTTTTGTTGATTATGCCGGCTATGCGGCCAACGGGTTTGCCCTGGCGGTAGGCCATCCAGCAGGCGCTCTCGCAGAAGTCGAACGCGGGGTTGCCCTCGGGGCGGAGGGTGTTGACGTCGTCCATGAGCAGCGGAGGCACGTAGCAGTCGTTGCCTTTATAGAGGTTGTTGGCGAACTCTACGAATTTTTTCAGTTCGCGTTTTTTCAGGGGGATTTCCTTGATTTCGATCATTGGTGTAGAATGAGAGTTAACGAAAGGATGGCGACCATGAGGGTCAAAAAGGCGATGATGGCAATGTAGATGCGGCGGTCGGAGGTTCCGTTGATGGCCATTTTGAGTTTGTTGACCGATGGGTAGGGGAGCGGCCCGGTGCATCGCTCGGCAATGAGGCGCAGGCGTGTGGAGTCGGTCAGGTCGGGGCAGGCGTCGAGCGCCTGCTGCAGAATATGGCCGAAGGCGCGTATGTCGTCGGCCACATCGGTCGGCGCCAGCGCGCGCTTCTGGTCGAAGCCAACGTCGATAACCTTGAGGTTGCGGACGTTTTCGGTGAAAATAATGTTGTCGCAGCTGAGCGGCCGGTGGATAATATGATATGTTTGCAAATAGTCGATGGCGCTGGTCAGGTCGCGGGTCAGGCGCTCGATGATCAGCGGCGTAACCTGCTTGGTGGCGATGAGTTTTGAGAGCGAATCGCCGTAAACATCGTCGGTTATGATGCAGAGCCCCAGACCGGGCACCTCCTCCAGGTCGTTGATCATAACAATGTTGGGGTGGGCCAGATTATAGCGCACCTCAAATTCGCGTTCCAGCATGGCGCGGAACTCCGGATTATCCTTCAGCTCGGGGCGCAGGGTTTTGAGCATCACCCATTTGCCGAACTTTTTGGCCGTGTAGACGTCGTAGAACTCCTCGTCCCATTCGGGCAGGTGCTCAATTTCGGTCCATTTTTCAGCGGGCGTTGCCATCGGTGGGAGCGTTGAGAATCGGAATTTCGCGGTCAATCGAATTATCGAGCGAAATGAGGGTTTCGGTGCCCGTAACTCCCGGAATCATCTGAATGCGGTCGTTGAGCAGGCGCATCAGGTGCTCATTATCGCGAGCGTGAACCTTAATGAGCATCGTGTAGGGGCCGGTAGTGTAGTGGCACTCAACGATTTCCGGGATGTTGAGCAGATGGGGCACCGCGTCGCGATACATTGCTCCGCGCTCCAGATTCACCCCGATATAAGTGCAGGTCGAAAAACCCAGAAAACGCGGATTCACCTTATAGCCCGAGCCGGTTATGACGCCCAGGTCAATGAGCCGCTGAATGCGCTGGTGGATTGCCGCGCGCGACACGCCGCACTCCGCGGCAACATCTTTCGACGGAATTTTGGCGTTACGGATAACGATATGCAGAATCTTTTTGTCAAGGTTGTCTAACAGTTCCATATGCAAATTGCTATAATTTGATTGCAAAAGTACGAAAAATCCTCCAATTTGCAAACATTTTGGCAAAATTCCCTTTCAGCTGAGGTTTTATGATTTGTTGGATTTATTCTTTTCGATTGCCTGAAGATAGCTTGCAGTGATAACGCCCGAGGGGAGAGCTATGATTGCAACTCCAACGAGCGATGAAAGCATACTGATTACTTTGCCGACATCGTTATGCGGGTAAACGTCGCCATAGCCAACTGTGGTTAAAGCCGAGGTGGCCCAATAAAGGGCGTCGAAGAAGTTGTCAAACTTGTCGTCGACAGTGAACATCAGCAATGCCGTGAGGATAATATAAAAAATCGCGAGGGTCAAGACCGACAGCAACACAGAACGCTGCTCGCGCAGAACCTTGAGCAATATGCCCAATTCTTTAGAGTAACGCCCAAACTTAAGGAGCCGGAAAATTTTTATAAGACGCGTTACGCGGAACAGGTGGAAAGCCTCGTTGACAACTGAGAATGTTGGCAAAATTGAAAGCAAGTCAATAATTGCCATAGGGGTCAGAGGGTAAATGATAAAACTCAGCCAGCCCTTGGATAGCTTATAATCTGCTGTTAACCACCTGAGCAGATAGTCCAGAATAAATAGGCTCACGCAGCCATATTCCAATGCGGCAAAGAATGGAGTGTACTGTCGAAACGCCAGGGGCACCAAGCTCAGAATAATGGCAACGAGTTGGAAATAGTCGTAAAAGCGGCTATCGCGTGAGCTGTTGTTATCGTGAGGAGTAACAATAAGAAAAATCCGATGACGCAGATTCTGTTTTTTCATTTAGTTCTATAATGTGATGATCAATCCTCTTGCATTCATTGCAAGAAAATTTGGAGTATGTGATTCATATTA
>CAZDVP010000157.1:0-3456 GCA_964508865.1 uncultured Bacteroides sp.
AGGGCATCAACATCATGGAGTTTTGCAAGCAGTTCAACGCCCGCACCCAGGACAAGGCCGGTAAGGTACTCCCCGTAGTAATCACTTACTATACGGACAAGAGCTTTGACTTCGTAGTCAAAACCCCTCCGGTTGCTATCCAACTGCTGGAAGTTACCAAGAAAAAGAGCGGCTCGGCTCAGCCCAACCGCGTCAAGGTAGCTGAAATCACCTGGGATCAGGTCAAGACTATTGCAGAAGACAAAATGCCTGATTTGAACTGTTTCTCTGTAGAATCGGCAATGCGCATGGTTGCCGGTACGGCCAGAAGCATGGGTATCACCGTTAAAGGCGAATTCCCCGGTTAATCATTAAAAAAAGACTATCTCATCATGGCAAAATTGACCAAAAATCAAAAGCTCGCTGCTGAGAAAATCGAGGCCGGGAAAGCGTACACTCTCGCTGAAGCATCGGAACTGGTAAAGGAAGTAAACTATGCCAAGTTCGACGCATCGCTTGATATCGACGTGCGCCTCGGCGTTGACCCTCGCAAGGCTAATCAAATGGTACGTGGCGTAGTTACCCTGCCCCACGGCACCGGTAAAGAAATCCGCGTTCTGGTGCTCTGCGCTCCCGAAGCAGAAGCAGCCGCCAAGGCTGCCGGCGCCGACTATGTTGGTCTTGATGAATACATCAACAAGATCAAAGCCGGCTGGACCGACATCGACGTTATCATCACCCAGCCCGCAATCATGGGTAAGATCGGTGCTCTGGGCCGTATTCTCGGTCCGCGCGGCCTGATGCCTAACCCCAAGAGCGGCACTGTGACCGTCGACGTTGCCAAGGCAGTTGAAGAAGTTAAGAAAGGTAAGATTGACTTCAAGGTCGACAAGAACGGCATCGTTCACTCGTCGATCGGCAAAGTATCCTTCACTCCCGAAAAGATCAAGGACAACGCCCGCGAATTCATCAACACTCTTATCCGTCTGAAACCCGCTGCGGCCAAAGGCACCTACATTAAGAGCATCTACCTGTCGTCGACCATGAGCCCCGGCATCAAAATCGACGCCAAGAGCGTAGACGAATAATTCAGTTCCACCATTTAATAACCCGCAATAAACAATGAGAAAGGAAGAAAAGGCAACTATTATTGCCAACATTACCGAAACTCTCAACGCTTACGGCTGCTTCTACCTGGTGGAAACCAACGGACTTGACGCCGAAAAGACCTCCCAGCTGCGTCGCGCCTGCGCTAAGGCCGACGTTAAGATGGTAGTTGTGAAGAACACTCTTCTGCACAAAGCCCTGGAAGGCATGGAAGGCGACTACTCCGAAATCTACGGTGCGCTCAAGGGCGCAACGACCCTGATGTGTGCAAACGTGGGCAACGCTCCCGCCAAGCTCATCAAGGACTTCACCAAGAAAGACGACAAGCTTCCTGCGCTGAAGGCAGCCTACGTTGAAGGAACCGTTTACATGGGTGCTGACCAGCTCGACACTCTCTGCGCAATCAAGAGCAAGAACGAGCTCATCGCCGACGTTGTTGCCCTGCTGCAGTCGCCCGCCAAGAACGTTATTTCCGCTCTGCAGGGTTCTGCCGGCAACAAGATTCACGGCTTGCTGGAAACCCTCTCCAAGAAGGAAGGCTGAACCTGACCAAAAATAGGCCCAACCACTTAAACCAAAACAACCAAACCAAGTCAATAACAATCTAAAGTTTAAATAAAATGGCAGATATCAAGAACCTCGCAGAAGAACTCGTGAACCTCACCGTAAAGGAAGTTAACGAACTCGCTCAGATCCTCAAGGAAGAGTATGGCATTGAACCCGCCGCTGCAGCCGTTGCAGTAGCAGCCGGTCCCGCCGCTGGCGCACCCGCCGCTGAAGAAAAGACCTCCTTCGACGTAGTCCTCAAAAACGCCGGCGCAAGCAAACTCGCCGTTGTTAAGCTCGTTAAGGAACTCACCGGCCTTGGCCTGAAAGAAGCCAAGGAAATGGTTGACGGCGCTCCCTCCGTTATCAAGGAAGGCATTGCCAAAGCCGACGCTGAAGGCCTCAAGAAGCAGCTTGAAGAAGCCGGCGCCGAAGTTGAGCTGAAATAAGATTGCCTGTAACCCAGGTATTTAGGTTAAGTGTCCGCTAAGGCGCGGACGCTTAACCTAATTGTGTCTTACTTCATTTCTCCTCCTCACTTAAACCTCAAAATCACAAAAGTTCCATAGATGTCAGTAACCGAAAACAAGCCTCGCGTAAACTTCGCGACGGTAAAGAATCCCCTGCCCTACCCCGACTTTTTGGAAGTGCAGCTGCAGTCGTTCCACGACTTCCTTCAGCTCGACACTGCTCCGGAAGAGCGCAACAACGAGGGTCTCTACAAGGTGTTTTCTGAGAACTTCCCCATTGCCGACACCCGCAATAACTTCGTGCTGGAGTTTCTCGACTACTATATTGACCCGCCGCGCTACTCGATCGACGAGTGCTTTACCCGCGGGCTCACCTACTCAGTGCCCCTGAAAGCTAAACTCAAGCTCTACTGCACGGACCCCGACCACGAAGATTTCGACACGGTAATTCAGGACGTTTATCTCGGCCAGATTCCCTACATGACCGACAAAGGCACGTTTATCATAAACGGTGCCGAACGCGTCGTTGTGTCGCAGCTCCACCGCTCGCCGGGCGTTTTCTTCGGCCAGAGCATGCATGCCAACGGCACCAAGCTCTATTCGGCCCGAATCATTCCCTTCCGCGGCTCGTGGATTGAATTCGCAACCGACATCAACAACGTGATGTATGCCTACATCGACCGCAAAAAGAAGCTCCCGCTCACTACCCTTTTGCGCGCCATCGGTCTGGAAACCGACAAGGACATCATCGACATTTTCGACCTGGCCGAAGAAGTCAAGGTCAACAAAGCAAACCTCAAGAACGCAGTGGGCCGCACCCTGGCAGCCCGCGTGCTGAAAACCTGGGGCGAAGACTTCGTCGACGAAGATACCGGCGAAGTAGTTTCAATCGAGCGCAACGAAGTGGTGCTCGAACGCGACACAGTGCTCACCGAGGAGAGCATCGACCAAATCCTCGACAGCGGCGTATCGACGATTCTCCTGCGCAAGGAAACCGCCAATCCGGCCGACTACGCCATTATTTTCAACACCCTCAAAAAGGACCCCACAAACTCCGAAAAGGAGGCCATTGCATATATCTACAGGCAGCTCCGCAACGCCGAGCCGCCGGATGAGACTTCGGCCCGCGAAGTGATTCAGAACCTGTTCTTCTCCGAGAAGCGCTATGACCTCGGCGAAGTGGGTCGCTATCGCCTCAACAAAAAGCTCGACCTGGGCACTCCGATGAACGTGCGCGTTCTGACTCAGGAAGACATAGTGGCCATTATCAAATATCTCATCGAACTGATCAACTCCAAGGCCGACGTCGACGATATCGACCACCTGTCGAACCGCCGCGTGCGCACCGTGGGCG
>CAZDVP010000158.1:0-3400 GCA_964508865.1 uncultured Bacteroides sp.
AAGAAATTCACTCGTGATGAAATCTTTGAAATCCTGAAAGAACGTATTTGAAAATTCTTTCGTCTCTCTGCCATTTTATGCTCTCTTTTTCAAAAAGATTCGTAAAAAAGAATCGCTATTCAATACAAAAGATCAGACGTAAACTTCTCTCTTTCACCTTTTTATTCCTTTGAAAGCTCCGTATTCTCTCTAAGAAGTGGTTTGATCTTCATGCTGTAGGCAAACTGAATATATAAGGTCCATCCTCGAAATATATACACTAAAATACTAAAATTTCGACTGTAGACGAAAAATACCACATACAAATTCAAATTTTCATCTACAGTCGAATTTTTTTACATTGAAATAAAGAGACTGCTTCATAATAGTTAATTATGACACAGTCCCATTATTTTTTTATACGAATAATTAGATTGGACGACCGTAATAATAGAGGGTCCAGGCGTCGCGGGCATAACCATTGGGAAGAATCTCGAAAGTAGCGGGATCAGCACCGGGAAGCACCCTACCGAGGTAATAGACATTCCAGGCATCTCGAGCATAACCATAGTCAAGTACTTGGAAAGTCGGAATATTTACCGCATTCATCACTATGCCGTTGAAAATGACATTTGCCGCTCCGATTACGTAGGCGAGATTCGGATTTGGAATTGGCGGAATGTATGGTCTCGGATTGCGCGGAGGTACCGGACGAAGGTGCGGGGGCGGAGGGGTCGGACGTGACGGACGGAATGCTGCACCTACTCCCGGACGTGGAGCACTGTGTCCGGGATTGCCGGGGCGGTAATCATTGTGATGACCATTATTACCCGGTCGATAGTGGTTGTGACTTCCTCCGTTTCCGGGACGATAGTTATTGTTCGGTTTGCTATGGTTGCCAGGCATGTTATTGCCATTGTTATGGTTGCCATTGGTATTACCTGGACGATGATTTCCTCCGCTATTTCCAGGACGTGAACCATTATTATGATTACCGCTATTTCCGGGACGTGAATTACCACGTTTTTGCTCCGTCTTATGTCCTGAGTTGCCATTTCCGCGATGGTTTCCGTCAGCATTTATATTGCCTATGCCTAAAGAGAGGGAGAGAGCCACGATAAGTAACGATTTCTTCATATCTCAGTCTTTTTATTAATGAATGTTTACTATATAGAGCTAAAGGCAAACGAAAAGTTTAATACATGCATTTTCTTTAACAAAAATTTAGAAAACGAGAAATCCGACTCTCAAAAAGGTGGGAGCCGGATTTCGGAAGATTAGTTAGTGGGTTATATCTATGGTGTTGAGTATTTAGTCTTCAAAGATCAGTCTTCAGTCTGAGACTCTGCATAAGCCTTCAGAAGCTTCTCTTGTACGTCACCTGGCACGAGCTCATACCCTGCAAACTGCATTGAGAATGAACCACGGCCTCCAGTGATCGAACTGAGAGCTGTGCTGTAGCTTGCCATTTCCTTAAGGGGCACCTTGGCCTGAAGTTTCTGGATACCATGCTCAGCATCCATACCCATGATGATGGCGCGACGACCCTGAAGTTCGCTCATGACATCGCCAAGATAATCATCGGGCACAAGAACCTCAACGTCATAGATCGGCTCAAGGATCTTCGGGTTAGCTTCGCGGAAGGCTTGAGAGAAAGCGTTGCGGCCTGCCAGACGGAATGAGATTTCATTCGAATCAACCGGGTGCATCTTGCCGTCGTAGATCATTACGCGTACGTCGCGTGCATAGCTTCCGGTAAGAGGACCTTGCTCCATACGGTCCATAAGACCTTTCACGATAGCAGGGATAAAGCGTGCGTCGATGGCACCACCCACGATGCAGTTGTAGACGAGAAGTTTGCCACCCCAATCGAGAGGTATCTCCTGCTTGTCGCGAACATTCATCTTATATTCCTGACTACCGAACTTGTAGCTATCAGGTTCGGGCATACCCTCAGTGTAAGGTTCAATGATAAGGTGCACTTCACCAAACTGGCCGGAACCACCTGACTGCTTCTTATGGCGATAGTCCGCACGAGCAGCTTTTGTGATGGTTTCACGGTAAGGAATCTTCTGTTCTTCGAATACGATAGGGAGCTTATCGTTGTTCTCAATTCTCCACTTGAGAGTGCGGAGGTGGAACTCACCCTGACCTTTTACAAGGGTCTGCTTCAATTCCTTGCTCTGCTCGATCACCCAAGTTGGATCCTCCTCATGCATGCGGGTAAGGATTCCGGCAAGTTTCTCAGCGTCGCTCTCAGTGACGGGCTTGATAGAACGTGTATATTTTGGAGCCGGATATTTGATGAAGTCAAACTTGTATTCGCAACCCTTTTCATCAAGAGTATTTCCGGTGCGCACATCTTTGAGCTTCACAGCAGCACCTATATCGCCGGCCTCAAGTGCATCTATCGGAGTGCGGATCTGTCCGCATACGGTGAAGATCTGGGCGAGACGCTCCTTGCCACCGCGGTCTACATTCTCAAGGTCTGCTCCGGCCTTGAGTGTGCCGCTCATCACCTTGAAGTAAGAAACTTCACCGATATGAGGCTCAACTGAGGTCTTGAAGAAGAACACGCTGAGCGGACCATTAGCATCCGGCTTCACAGCCTCTCCGTCAACTGTCTCTGGAGCCGGCATGTCGTCTACGAAGGGGCAGACATTGCCAAGGAATTCCATCATGCGGCGAACACCCATGTCTTTTCCTGCGCTGACACAGATGACAGGGAATATCGAGCGTTCGACAAGACCTTTGCGGATACCCATACGGAGATCATCCTCTGTAAGAGGTTCATCGCCGAAAAATTTATCCATAAGACCTTCGTCGTTAGCAGCAGCTGCTTCCACGAGGATTCCGTTGAGTTCCTTTGCCTTCTCAAGCTGGTCGGCGGGTATTTCAGAGATTGTAGGCACTCCACCGTCAGGACCCCATTCATATTTCTTCATAAGAAGCACGTCAATGATGGCGTTGAAGCCTGGACCGGCATTGATAGGATACTGGATAGCGACTACATTGTTGCCGAAATGCTCACGGAGCTGTTCCATCACATTGTCGTAGTCAACTTTTTCACCATCCATCTTATTTAGAGCAAAGATGACCGGCTTATGGAGCTTGGCGGTGGTACGCACGATGTTTTCCGTGCCGACTTCCACGCCATATTCAGCATCGACAGTGACCACACCTATGTCGGTCACACCTAGAGCTGTGTAGGCGTTGCCTACGAAGTCATCAGCACCCGGACAGTCGATGATATTGAGTTTCTTATTATTGAATTCTGCGGCAAACACGGTCGAGAACACTGAGTAGCCATATTCCTTTTCAACCGGGAAGTAATCAGAGACAGTGTTGCCGCCGGCGACAGTGCCACGACGCTTGATCACACCACACTCGAAAAGCATAGACTCGGCAAGGGTGGTCTTGC
>CAZDVP010000159.1:0-3381 GCA_964508865.1 uncultured Bacteroides sp.
TGTCCATTGAGATCGTAAACCTTTACAGATTCAGCGCCTTCAATTGCATCAACAGCTGCAAGCTTATCTTGTTTGTATTTGATAGTCAGTACTGTTGAGCCATCCTGTGCGATTCTTGTCTCTTCAGGAGCCTCGCCCGTAAAGATGTATGAATTTCCGTCTGCGTCTTTGATTTCACCAAGATCTTCAGGAGCTACTTCTATGGTTTCGCCGACCCTGCCAGTCTTTGTCTCTGTCTTGATAGATTTTCCATCTACAACATAATCAAGAGTGTAGTTGGCAGTCACAGCCTGGCAATAAACCTTGATGATATCAGCTTTTTCAGATACTGTTCTACCTTCTGAATCATCGCTTACGTATACGAACATCACCCCATGCTCCTTGCAATTGAATGATTGCTTGTGCTCGTCAGGAACAACAATTGCTGATCCTACAGTTGCGGGGATTTCGATGTCGTCTTTAATTACATGTCCGTCTTCGTCATCCTGATCAACAAAGTGGAGAACATAACCCTGAGTCTTCTTGCAAGTGATGGTTACTACAGTACCCTCGATGGTGACGATCTTACCCTCAGCATCATTGCTGATGCAAGTGTATGTAGCATCCTCAGTCTGGAAAGGAGCGATGTCGTTTTTATCAAGAACGATAGCTTTACCAACATTCCCTTTCTTAGTAACATTTGGCTTAACGACCTTCATGTCTTCCCCTTCACCAATCACATACTGAAGAGTATAATCAGCTTCCTTCACTTCCTTACCTGTGATGAGGATATAGTCGAGAAGTCTTGAAGAGTCGCCACCCTGGAAAGTGATCTTAGAGTCAACTGAGATTGTAAAGTCAGCAGAGTATTCTCCTGTGCCTTTAGCTTGTTGTGAGAGCACCACTTTCTCGCCGGCTTTGATAGTATATGTAGGACTTCCGGAGTTGTATGTTCCGATAGTAACTTTATATATACCAGGCTTTAGAGTACAGAATTCAGTGTCATTCTTAGCAAATGCACCTGCCATATTCGAACAGATCTCTTGTTTGGAAGGAGTAAGAACGCTTTCGGCCTCAGCAAAGAACATCCCGTCGTTGATGTCAGTTTCTGCATAATCCAATTCAACTTCGAAATTATCTTTGTCAGGAGTAACTATCTGGCTGTAATTCTTAGTCGAAATTGAATATACCTTTCCATCTTCTGTTAGGATGTACTTGCTGTATGTAACTGTTTCGCTTTCGCCTTCGATGCATTTTCCGGTTGCAATAACAGTGTCGATGCCCTTCGCTTTAACAGTATAATTGAACTCTTCAGCCTTGCGGTAAGAAATTGTGATTACAGTAGATCCATCAGCAGCAACAGTCTTGTTATCCAGGTCGTTACCTTTATAGAAGTATTTTTGACCATCTATTTCAGCCGTTTCTACAAGATATTCTTCCGGAAGAGTTATCTCTGCACCGATAGTGCCTTCTTTGACTTCCGCATCCTTGATTTCTTTATTATTTTCGTCAACAAACTTGATAGTATAGTTGGCAATAGTCTTAAGGCTGACCTTATTGAATTTAACAGTCACAACAGTATTGCCATCAGCTCCGATAGTAGGATTCTCCGGATCAAACTTTTCAAAAGTGTATTTTACATCAGTGCCTGAGATTTCAGCTTTGTCCTCATCTGTAAGCACGATAGGATCGCCAACTAATCCCTTTCTTGTAACGGCATCTTTAACTGCATTACCTTGTCCATCAACAAACTTGATAGTGTAGTTTGCTACATCAATTTTTTGACCTGTTATATAGATAAGGTCAAGCATATGATTGTCATTACCATTAGACGTATAAACGTACAAATCTGTTTCTTCAGTAATTGTAAATTCCTCTGAAGTAGAGCTGGTGAGACTACCGGTTGAATCAAGCACCCATAGATTTTTATCTTCACTCTCCTCAGATTCAGCTTTTGTTTTCACTCCAGCTTGTAGCCCTTTCGTACCCCATACTTGACCGAATATTTTGTATTTACCAGATGGAAGTGTGGTAAGAAGAACTTCTCCGTCAACAATACCACCAAGACCGTTGGAGCAACGGATGTCAGCAGCATTTGTATTTTTTGAGGTGAAACCTTCAATCTCTTCCGCCTCTTTGTAGAAGACCACGTCGGAGACTTTAGTTCCATTATAAGTTACCTTGAACTCGGTATTTTCTTGGTCGAGATTTCCTTCTGCTCCCCAATATGGATTAGAGCTGTTACGAGCTTTTGAGAAAAGAGTTGAGCCTTGTTGATAGTATTCCGGATAATAATATGTTACATTATCATTCTCATACCCGGTTCCTTTTTTCACCTCTCCGAGGAGATTACCATCGGAATCGTATGCATTTACAGAGAAGTTCCAAGTCTCTTTCGGAGTCATAGTGAATTCAACTTCCTGATCAGCTCCAGCAACAGTGAACTCTCCTGTGTAATTCTTGTAGCCGGAAGCAGAAGCAGTAAATGAGTATGTTCCATTGGTTTTTTCTGTTCCCGATGTAACATCGATTCCATCGATTTTTACTGTAATATCGGCATCATTAGTCTCTTTAAAGGTGATGTGATATGTGCTGGCAGTGGTCCATTCAACATCCACTTTCGGATTTTTTACGTATCCTCCTGCAGCTGCAGTTTCATAAATTAGAATTGTTACTAACCCGTCATCATCAGCATTGTTTACGGCATCAGTGATATCAAACGTATAACTTTCGAATGTCTTTGCTGATGTTGTTGTGCCTGATTTTGTATTTCCAAGGACGGTTATGCTTTTGTCTGCCGTGTTATAGGACATATCACTTGACCATACAGAATTATTGTAACCAACGCCCCAGTTAGTCGCTCGTTTGCTATCCGTAGCTCCCGATGCTTCAAACGAAAGATTAGCGCTAATTATATTACCAGAAATCTCTGATATATCTACTTGAAGATAAGTGATGTAATTCACTCCCCACGCAGGCGTACTAAACCCAACGGAACCTCCGCTAATCTTATTTAAACCAGCTATAGCTGTATCGCCTTCTTTTATTTCACCAAATACATCATCTGTTCTATTGGTGATATCTGTTTGATATTGTAGAACGCAATTCGTGCCATCCACATAAGTCATCTTGACGGGGACGCTGGTCGTGCCTGAGTCAGCGATAGCAATGGATGGCATCCCCATTGCTGCTGCAACCCCAAGGGTTAGTAAGAATTTTTTCATGAATGAAAATTTTGTATAGGTTAATATTATGTTGATTTATAAGGCTAAGTGAGCCCCCTAAATCCCCTGGAGGGGGAATAAAGAGGCAGGAGTTCCGGTGGCTTTTGCCCTCCCCCTGCAGGAGGAAGAAAGGGCTGTCATCTTTGGGTATCTCTCCGTAAGAGATAACCCAATATCA
>CAZDVP010000160.1:0-3317 GCA_964508865.1 uncultured Bacteroides sp.
CTTGCCACGCCGATGGTACTGCGAAAGCGGGAGAGTAGGTAACCGCCCCTTCCCTTCAGAGCCGGACTCCCCACCGAGTCCGGCTCTTTCTTTTTTGCGCGCAGCGCGCAAAGAATAGCTAAAATAGCTATTTTAGCTATCATAGCTATTTTGGGAATTCGGGAAAAATTTGTAACTTTGCGGATGAATTGGTTGCCCTGCCGTCCAGGAGTGGAGGCGCAAAGGGGCATCAAAAGGGAATGAGGTGTGAATCCTCAACAGTACCCGCTGCTGTATTTACCGCTTGAAGCGTAGTTTTCAAGCAGAAGTTTGTCGCATCCTGCCACTGGTCTAAATAGCCGGGAAGGCGCGATTAAACCGGGATAAGTCAGAAGACCTGCCATTCATTTCAGAAAGCGCCCACGGGATTATGGGTCGGATTTTCAGAAGTTGCCATTGGCAGGCAGCGCGGAAGTTGCGCTTGCTCTTGCCGGCTGATTATGAAAGTTTACTTACAGTCCCGTTGATATGCCTATGCAGGCATTTCGGCGGTTTTCTTTTTATTATCGTAATCAGTTGAAATATGGCAAACCGACTATTTCTGCCTGTTGCTGTTTTATGGCTCGTTCCGGGTGTGAGCGCGGCCAAGGAGCAAAAGGATTCTACATATCTTCTGCGTGAAGTTCTGGTCACGGCTCAGCAAAAGAGCCGCGACGTTATTCCGGTGCAGACGCTTTCAGGGGACGAGCTGCGCCGGCTAAACAGCAACAGCATAGCTGACGCGTTGCGCTATTTTTCGGGCGTGCAGGTCAAGGATTATGGCGGCGTTGGGGGCATCAAGACCGTTAATATCCGCTCAATGGGCACTAACCACACCGGTGTGGTTTACGACGGTGTTGAGCTGGGCAACGCCCAGAATGGCCAGATTGACTTAGGTCAGTTCTCGCTCGATAACATTGAAGCCCTGTCGCTCTATAACGGCCAGAAGAGCCGGATTCTCCAGCCGGCAAAGGATTTCGGTTCGGCCGGAACGATTTATATGCAGACGCGCACTCCTGAGTTCTCGGATGGCGAGAGCTATCACGCCCGGGCAACCGTCAGGACCGGCTCGTTCGATCTGCTGAATCCGTCGGCACTGGTTGAACTTAGGCTGAGCGACCGTGTTTCGGCCTCGATGAGCGCCGAGTGGGTCAATTCAAGCGGTAAATATAAGTTCCGCTACCGTCGCGTCAATCCGGCCGGTGAGCTGGCCTACGACACGACCGCAGTCCGTCAGAACGGCGATGTCAACGCAACGCGTATAGAACTCAATGCCTTCGGAACGCTCAGCGCAGGGTCGTGGACCTGCAAGGTCTATAATTATAACTCGGAGCGCGGAGTGCCCGGCGCGATAGTCAATAATGTGTGGCGCAGGGGCGAACGCATTTGGGACACCAATTCGTTTGCACAGGGGCGCTACACCGGATATTTCGGCCGGTTCACCACGTTGAATAACCTGAAATATGCCTTTTACCGCACTCACTATGTTAACAACGATGACAAGCAGGTGAAAATCGACAACCTCTACCGCCAGAAAGAAATCTACTTGTCGTCGGCCAATCAGTATGAGGTCACTTCTTGCTGGGGAGTTTCCGTGAGCTACGACTTTCTGTGGAATTCGCTCGATGCCGACGTTTACGGGTTCGTGAGGCCGACGCGCTTTTCTCACTATCTGTCGGCCGCAACGGCGTTGGACCTTCCGCGCTTCAAGGCTCAGGCCAGCGTGTTGGGCAGTTTTATTCATGACATTATCAGGGGCCAGCAGGCTCCGAGCGATAAGCGGGTGCTGTCGCCGGCATTATTTCTGAGCGGCAATCCATTGCGCAACAGCGACTTTTCGGTGCGTGCGTTCTATAAGCAGTCGTTCAGGATGCCCACCTTCAACGACCTATATTATGCCGACATGGGCAACTCAAAGCTTGAACCCGAGAGGGTTACGCAATATAACGTCGGAGTGCTTTATGACCACACCGCTATGACGGCTGTTATCAAAGCGGCGCGATTAAGTGCCGACGTTTATTATAACCGGGTTAAAGACAAGATTATTGCTTACCCAAAAGGTCAGCAGTTCCGCTGGACGATGTTGAACCTCGGGCTCGTGGATATCCGGGGCGTAGACGTGAGCGGTCTGCTGACGCTCAGCCCTGTTCGCGGGCTCGACCTGACGCTGCGTGCGCAATACACCTTTCAGCGGGCAATCGACGTTACCAGTCCGGCCGATAACTACTACCGCCATCAGATTCCTTATATCCCCCGCCATTCCGGCTCGGTTGTGGCCAACGCGCAATGGCGCGGCTGGGCGGTGAACTACTCCTGGATTTATGTTGGCGAACGCTACAACCAGCAGGAAAACATCAGGTATAACTACACTCAGCCATGGTATACCTCCGACATATCGCTCAGCAAGGACTTCAGTTTCGGCAGGGTCCGGATGCGGGGCCTGATTGAAGTCAACAACCTGCTCAGCCAGGACTATGACGTTATTCTCAACTATCCGATGCCGAAGCGCAACTATCGGCTGACATTGACAGTTGAAATATGATTATCCGGAAGCTTTTCTTTTATTTTCTGCCACTCCTGACGGTCGCCACAAGTTGTCGTGATGACGAACTTGTGGTGCCTACGGAGTATTCCATTATCGGCGATGAGAATCCCGGCGGTTCAATCCGCGGGTTCTATCTTGTTAATGAAGGAAATATGGGTTCAAATAAATGTTCTCTCGACTTCTACGACTATCACACCGGGCTTTATTCCCGCAACATCTATTCCGAGCGGAATCCCTCGGTGGTCAAGGAGTTGGGCGATGTTGGCAACGACATCGGAATTTATGGCGGCAAGCTCTATGTTGTTGTTAACTGCTCGCACAAGGTTGAAGTTCTCGATGCGCACTCCGGTTTGCGTCTGGGGCAAATCGACATTCCCAACTGCCGCTACATCAGGTTTCATCGCGGAAAGGCCTACGTCAGTTCCTACGTCGGACCCGTTCTGATTGATCCGGGTGCACCCAAGGGCGCGGTTTATGAGGTCGATACCCTTTCGCTTGCCGTGACCGCAAAGGTTTCGGTCGGCTACCAGCCCGAAGAAATGGAGGTGGTCGACGATTATATGTATGTTGCAAATTCCGGCGGCTATCGTGCACCGAACTACGATAATACCGTTTCCGTGATTCAAATGGTCGATTTCAAGCAGGTGCAGCAGATTCCGGTGGGCATCAACCTCCACCGCCTGAAAAAAGACAAGTACGATAAACTCTGGGTCAGCTCGCGCGGCGACTATCAGAGCGTTCCGTCGCGGCTGTT
>CAZDVP010000161.1:0-3309 GCA_964508865.1 uncultured Bacteroides sp.
TGTTGCCCCAGCGTTTGAGCTTGCGGGCTTTGCGGTATTCAAATGCTCTTCCCATATGAGGTGATGGAATTATGAAGTTTTATTTTTGGTTTTATTATCGGAGTTCGGCGCCGAGTTCCCGACGCAGGTTGGCTATGATTTTGGTCATTACGGCGTCGATCTGCTTGTCTTGCAGGGTGCGCTCGGGGTCCTGGAGGGTAATGGCTATGGCGTAGCTCTTTTTGCCTTCGGGCAGGTTCTTGCCTTCGTAAACGTCGAAGAGCTCAACGCCCTGAAGCAGCTTGCGCTCGGAGCGCATAACCGTTTCCTCAACGCGCGCGAATGCAACTGTTGAGTCCAGCAGCAGGGCCAGGTCGCGGCGAACGGGCTGCGACTTGGGCAGCGGCGCGAACGTTACGTTATGGTTCTCGACCAGTTTGAGCAGGGCGTCGCGGTCGAGCTCGGCAAAGTAAACGGGCTGCTCGATGTCGAAGCGGCGAAGCAGCTCGGCGGTGAGCACGCCCATGCGGCCCAGAACCTTGCCCGAGCGGGTTTGGATGTTGAGCTGGGCGGCGAAGATGTCGGGGCGGTCGGTGGCGGCCACGAACTGCACCATGCGCTGGTCCAGGCCCAGGGTGGCGAGCACTCCGGCAACATATGCGCGCAGGTGGTAAACGGTTGACTCAACGGCGGGGGCGAGCCACGAAGCGCTGCCAACGTTGCCGGTCAGCCACAGGCCGATGCGCGAACCTTCGGCGTAGGGTGCCAGCGGCTTTTCAACGGTCGATTCGGCGCCGGGGTTGAGTGAGTAAACGTTGCCTAACTCAACGAGCATCAAATCCGAGTTGCGGCGGTTAATGTTATGGCTGATAACCTCCAGACCGCCAAACAGCAGCGTCTGGCGCAGAACGCCCAGGTCGTTGCTCAGCGGGTTGAGCAGGCGAACGCAGCGGTCGGCCGGATAGCTGACTCCCTCGGCAGCCTCGGGATAGTAGGAGGTCGAGGTCAGCGAGTTATTGAGGATTTCGCGGAAGCCCTGGGCGGCCAGGCGGTCGAGAGCCTTGTTGGTCAGCTTGTTGGCCTGGTCGGTCGGGGTTTTATAGGAGAGCGAGGAGTTAACGTGGTCGGTAAAGGCGATGTTGTTGTAGCCGTAGATTCGCAGAATCTCCTCTATAACGTCGCACGGGCGCGTAACGTCAACGCGATACGTCGGGATGCGCAGAATCATCGTGCCGTTGGCTTCGCTTTCGATTTCAATGTCGAGCGCGCCAAGGATGCGGCGAACGGTTTCGGCCGGAATCTCGGCGCCGATGAGGTCGGCAATCTGTTTGAACGAAAGCTCAACAACCGCCGGCTCAACCGGGTTGGGGTAGAGGTCGGTTGCCGGGCCGCAGATTTCGCCGCCGGCCAGCTCGGTTACCATCTTGGCGGCTACCATCAGCGCATACATGCAGCCGTTGGGGTCAACGCCGCGCTCGTAGCGGAACGAAGCGTCGGTGTTCAGGCCATGGCGGCGCGCGGCTTTGCGGATGGTTGTTGGGTTGAAGCAGGCGCTTTCAAGGAAAATATCGGTGGTCGACTCCGTAACGCCAGAGTCCAGACCGCCGAAAACGCCGGCCAGACAGAGCGGCCCTTCGGGGTCGCAAATCATCAGGTCGCGCTCGTGGAGCGAACGCTCAACTCCGTCCAGAGTGGTGAACCTGGTGCCTGCGGGCAGAGTCTTAACGATGATTTCGTCGCCCTTGACCTTGCTCAGGTCAAAGCAGTGGAGCGGCTGGCAGAACGAGTGGAGAATATAGTTCGTAATGTCGACTATGTTATTGATCGGGCGCTGGCCAATGGCGGTCAGGGCGTTGCGCAGCCATTCGGGACTTTCGGCAACCTTCACTCCGCGAATGGTCAGGCCGGCATAGCGCGGGCAGTCGGCCGGGTCGGCAACCGTCACCTTAACCGCTTTTGCCGGATTCAGGGGCAGTTTTTCCGGGTCGAGCCCCTCGGGGCGATGCAGATTCGGGTGCTTGCCCTCGACCGTGGCCTTGGCGGCCCAGTCGCGCGCAACGCCGTAGTGGCTTGCGCCGTCAATGCGGTTGGGGGTCAGGTCAACCTCGAGCACATAGTCGCTCTCCAGGCCGAAATACTCCGCCGCCGGAGTGCCGGGGGCCGGAGCCTTGTCGTCGGGAATAACGATAATGCCGTCGTGGCTGGTGCCAACGCCGATTTCATCTTCGGCGCAAATCATGCCCAGCGACTCAACGCCGCGGATTTTGCTCTTTTTGATTTTAAACTCCTTGTCGCCGTCGTAGAGCGTGGTGCCCACGGTGGCTACTATAACCGCCTGACCGGCGGCAACGTTCGGCGCGCCGCAAACAATCTGGGCCGGCCCTTCCGGCAGGCCGAGGTCAACCGTGGTTACGTGCAGGTGGTCGCTGTCGGGGTGAGCTTCGCAAGTGAGCACGCGCCCCACAACCAGTCCGCGCAGGCCGCCGCGAATCGATTCAACTTCTTCTACTGTGTCGCACTCCAGGCCTGTGGAGGTTAAGACTGCGGCGAGCTCCTTCGGCGCGGGCAAGCCGTCGACGAACGAGCGCAGCCAATTATAAGAAATGTTCATATAAGAATAACTGACAAATTTATTGCGCGCAAAGTTACAAAAAAAATCCCTAACCCGAAAATTTATATATTTCCCTCCTTAAAATATATCTATGAAAAGCAAACGAATAATGCAACCGCGGTTACTGTAACCGCGGTTGCATTATTCGTTGCGCCCTATTTGGTTGGAGATAAAACCAAATTTTTCGTTTTTTTTACGTTTTTAACTATAAAAACTTGGGTAAATGGATTATTATTCGTAATTTTGCAACGCTCATCTGTAATCAGAAGGAGTTTCGAGGCTCGGTTTATCAAGGCATAAATCTGAGCCTTGCGTTTTTATTCTACTTTTGATAATCGTTTTGTATATCTTTTTAGAATAGCCTTCTCACCGTATTCTCGGTTAAGGTAATATGCTGTAAGAAGGAAATATGCAGCTGGACTTTTGGGTTGTGGCTCCAGAACGATTACATATTTCATTGTTTTGTTGTAGATGTATGTTCTGATGACATCTTTTCTTGCTTTCTTATCTCGCTCTACTGCGCTAAATACCAAGATAGAACTACCATCCTCAACCTTTTCTTCTATATGGGGTCTTATCCAATGGAGTCGTATGGATCTATGTAAATCAAATATTCTGTGCTTTACAATTTTACCATTATCATCCGTGTCCGCTATTTCTTCTGTGGTTAGATGCTGAAATTCCCTGTCTAAATCTAATTTACCATCACTTTTAATGGG
>CAZDVP010000162.1:0-3175 GCA_964508865.1 uncultured Bacteroides sp.
TTTGCAGCGTAAAATATATTCATTCACAATAAACACAATTTTAATCCATCACTCTATGAAGAAGTTTTTACTTTCTCTCATTGCACTGGCCGGCGCTTCGATTATGAACGCCGAGACCACAGTGACCTTTGACTTCGCGAATGAAGTCTACGGTCTTACTCGTTATAGCAATGACGATAAGAACCCTGCCTACATTGACAATGGCACAAAATTGACTACTAACGGTGGCGTTGAAGTTACCCTCACCAAAACCGAAGGCAAAAACGGCTGGCGCCTTTGGACGGATGGTCTCCGCGCATACAAAACCTCGGATGCCGGCATGACCATCTCCGCCCCTGGTCACAAAATCACCAAAATCTCCTACACCTTGCCCAAAACCAATATAATCACCGAAATTAACGGTACTGCTGTTTCCGGCAAGGAATTCAGCTATACCACTTCCGGTGCCGAAACCGTTACCCTCGCATACACCGTTAGCAACAATGGTGCTATCGTAACCATGGCCGTTGAACTCGATGGCGAAGGCGGCGGCAACGTTGATCCCGATCCCGATCCCGACCCCATCACCACCGTTGGCGACGGCTCGGAAGCTAACCCCTACACCGTGGCCGACGTTATTGCCCTCAATAACACTAAACCCGCTGCCGCTTGGGTTAAAGGCTATATCGTTGGTGCCATGAACTCCAACGCTGAATATACCCTTGAAGTAGCAGCCCCCTTCACCGTGGCTTCCAACGTTTACATCGCTGAAACCGCCACCGAAACCGAAACCGCCAAGATGGTTCCCATTCAGCTGGTTGGCGGCACCGATATCCGCAAAGCCGTGAACCTGGTCGACAACTCCGGCAATATCGGCAAGGAACTCTACATCAAAGGCTCGCTCGAAGCCTATTTCCAGCAGCCCGGCATCAAGGCTCCCTCGGCCTATAAGCTCGACGGTCAGGGCACCACTCCGGTCGATCCCGACCCCATCACCACCGAAGGCAACGGCACTGAAGAAAAGCCCTACACCGTTGCTGATGTCATCGCTCTGAACAACACCAAATCCGAAGCAGCATGGGTTACCGGCTACATCGTTGGCGCCCTGGCCACTTCGCCCAACTACCACAAAGAACTGGAAGCTCCCTTCACCATTGCCTCCAACATTTATATCGCTGCTACCCCCAACGAAACCGACACCACCAAGATGGTTCCCGTTGAACTCAAATCAGGCACCAAATTCCGCAACGACCTGAACCTTATGGACCGTCCCGGCAACCTCGGCAAAGAAGTCAGCATCAAAGGCGAACTCATTGCTTACTTCAAGCAGCCCGGCGTTAAGAACCTCACCGACTACACCATTGTTGGCGGTCTGGCTCCCCTGCCCGTTAGCGAAACTCCCTCGCTGACCAGCTTCGTTGAAGAACAGAGCGAATCGAACCTGAAAATCACCGGCGCAGTTACCGTGTTCTACCAGAGCCCCGACAAAAAATATACCTTCATCACCGACGGCGAAACCAACCTCGAAGTCTATGGCCTGCTGCCCGAATATAAGAACGGCGACCAGCTCACCGGCATCGTCGGCAAATATAGCTTCTACCAGAACATGCCCCAGATGACCCCGCAGGCCGACTCCTTCGGCGAGGCAACCCCCGGCACCCCCGTTGAACCCAAAAACGTTGCCTTCAACCAGGTTGGCATCTGCGACTACGTTGTTATCGACGCCATTGAAATCACCGAAGCCGACGGCAAGTTCTACATCGGCCAGGGCGACGAACAGCGCCAGATTTTTGACCGCTTCAACCTGGGCGAAGTCAAAGCCGGCGTAGCCACAATCACCGGCATCGGCGCCATCTACGGCGAAACCAAACAGATCTTCCCCATTGCCCTCGACTATAAGAGCTCAATCAGCGAAATCAGCATCGAAGCAGCAGCCGGTCAGGTCTACGACCTCCAGGGCCGCAAAGTTGCCCAGCCCGTTCGCGGCCTCTACATCGTTGGCGGTCAGAAGAAATTTATCCGCTAAAAAAATTCAAAAGTTTTGGCAACCGCAAAAGTTTTCGTAACTTTGCGGTTGCTGAAATTCAAGCCAAAACATACTTTTAAACCCTTTAATAATTTAAAACCAAAACATTATGACAAAAATCGGTATTAACGGCTTTGGCCGTATCGGTCGTTTTGTTTTCCGCGCCTCCACCAAGCGCGACGACATCGAAGTCGTTGCTATCAACGACCTTCTCCCCGTTGACTACATGGCTTACATGCTCAAGTACGACACCATGCACGGTCAGTTCGACGGCACCGTTGACTACGACATGGAAAAGAGCGAACTCATCGTTAACGGCAAGCACATCCGCGTAACCGCCTGCAAGAACCCCGCTGAAATCGCTTGGGGCGAAGTTGGCGCTGAATACGTTGTTGAATCGACCGGTCTGTTCCTGACCAAAGAAAAAGCTCAGGCCCACATCGAAGCCGGTGCTAAATATGTTGTTATGTCCGCTCCCTCCAAGGACGACACCCCCATGTTCGTTTGCGGCGTAAACGACAAGACCTATGCCGGTCAGCAGTTCGTTTCCAACGCTTCCTGCACCACCAACTGCCTTGCTCCCATCGCAAAGGTTCTCAACGACAAATTCGGCATCACCGACGGCCTGATGACCACCGTTCACTCCACCACCGCCACTCAGAAGACCGTTGACGGTCCCTCGATGAAAGACTGGCGCGGCGGCCGTGCTGCTTCCGGCAACATCATCCCCTCCAGCACCGGCGCTGCCAAGGCTGTAGGCAAAGTTATCCCCGAACTCAACGGCAAGCTCACCGGCATGTCGATGCGCGTTCCCACCCTCGACGTTTCCGTAGTTGACCTCACCGTTAACCTGGCCAAGCCCGCTACCTACGCTGAAATCTGCGCTGCCATGAAGGAAGCCAGCGAAGGCGAACTCAAAGGCATTCTCGGCTACACCGAAGACGCAGTCGTTTCCAGCGACTTCCTCGGCGACCCCCGCACCTCCATTTTCGACGCTAAGGCAGGTATCGCCCTGACCGACACCTTCGTTAAGGTTGTTAGCTGGTACGACAACGAAATCGGCTACTCCAACAAGGTTCTCGACCTCATCGCCGTAATGAAAAAATACAACGGCTAATCTCCTTTAGCCCTCCCCCAAAGGCGCGACCCTCCGGCCGCGCCTTTCTTTTT
>CAZDVP010000163.1:0-3121 GCA_964508865.1 uncultured Bacteroides sp.
AATGGTGTTGGAGTTTTGGTTGTAGGCTTTGGCAACGCATTTCCATTGGCCGTTGAGTTTCAATAGGAGCAGGAAGTCGGTGAAATCAATTCGACCGCCCCAGCCTTCTTCAAGCACGCGGACAACCGCAACGGTTTCTTCCACGGCCAGTACATCGATGCGTGCCTTGAAATTATTGCCTGCTCCAACGCTGTCAACGTTATGATAGAACTGCTCGATTGATCCATGCTCCAGAACTCCGTCGAGCATACCGAAGAGAACGGCGTCGTCAGTGAAAAGAGTTTTTGCATACGTGCTGTTGCCTTCCGCAACGCTTTTAACGAACTTTTCCGCAGCTTTTGCAACGGCTTCGTATTCCTTAATCTGGTCTCTCATATCTTTGATTGTTAATTGATTTTGCGATTGCAAAATTAGTATAGTATTTTGATTCCGACAAGTACCGAAAAACTATTCGGTATATGAAATTTTTTTCGGTATTTTGATTTTCAGATATATTTCTTAATTTTGCAAAATAAAAATCAGGATATGGCCTACATAAAGAAGATACCCGTTGACCTTGACTGCCCGCTGAGGCTCACCATGAGTCTCATTGAGTCAAAATGGAAATCATGTATTCTCGACGAACTGCGCAGCGGCGAACCTTTGCGTCCGAGCGAAATTCACAAATGTCTCCCGGAAGCAGCTCCGAGAGTTCTCGACCTGCAGCTGAAAGAGATGGTCGACGACGGACTGATAGCAAAAACTATTTTCCCGGAGCTTCCTCCTCGTTCAGAATATGTGATTACCGAGCTCGGCAAATCTCTCCTTCCCATTATCGACATGATGCTTCAATGGGGAAAAGAACATTTTGACCTATTCGAGAGGAAGTATTTATGATGAAGGAATCGCGGGGAGCCGGGCATTTGGCCATGTTGTTTGCGAATTTGGGCTGGGGCATAATGTCGCCGATTTCAAAGGACGTTATGCTCTCGCAGGCTGTTTCGCCTTTGGCATTGTCGGGCATACGCATTCTGGGCGGGGCAATGATGTTTCTGCTGTTTTCGTTTCTGCTTCCGGAGTCAGTTCAGCCGCGCCAAAAAATTGACCGTTCGGACTGGAAGTCGCTGATTTTAGCGTCGGCGCTGATTATTTCGGCGAATCAGGGATTGTTTATACTCGGCGTTGGAATGACTAATCCGATTGATTCGTCGGTTATGAGTTCGTTGACTCCGGTGTTCACTATGATTCTGTCGGCAATCTTTTTGCATTATAGGCTGACGTGGCTTAAAATCGCGGGAGTTGCCATCGGCTTAGGGGGCACGTTGCTGCTGGTCTATAATTCGCCGCAAAGCGGAATCGCAACGAATCCGGTGGTGGGAGACACGTTGTGTCTGATGGCTCAGATATGTGCGGCGGTGTATTATGTTGCCTTCGGAAGAATTATCGATAAGTATTCGCCCTACACGCTGATGAAATGGTTGTTTTTCCTGTCGGCAGTAACGTATGTTCCCTTCTGCATTCCGGCGATTTGCAGCGTGGATTTCCAGGCGCTTGGCTGGAAAATATGGCTTGAAACGGCTTATATAATCGTGATTGCGACTTTTGTCAGCTATTTGATGATTCCGGTTGCGCAGCGGCAGTTGAAGCCAACGGTCGTTAGCATGTATAATTATCTTCAGCCGGTGATTGCATGTATCGTCGCCGTAGGCATCGGTGTCGGCACTTTCGGGCCCGTCAAGGGCATAGCCACGCTGCTGGTTTTCGTCGGCATCTATCTGGTTAACCTGAATGCCAAAAAACAGGAATAGCCAATTATCCGTAATTCTGGTTCATATATCCGTAACTCAGGTATGCCGCCCAAAGGGATTATGAAGTAATTTTGCGCCATAAAACCCAACTAACACTTAAAGATATGAAATATTGGATAATAACCCTGACGTTACTAATGGCAATTCCCTTTACCGTGTGTGCCTGCTCTCATGAAACTGATGAGCCGGAAATTACCGCCAAACCCGCGCCGGCTCCTGAGCCGACTCCGGAACCGGAACCTGACCCCGAACCGGAAGGCGGAAAGGTGCTCGTTGCTTATTTTTCATGCACCAACACCACCAAGAGCGTGGCCGAAAATATAGCCGGCATCACCGACGGCAATCTTTTCCGAATCGAGCCGCAGCAGCCATACACGTCGGCCGACCTGAATTACAACACCGACTGTCGGGCCAACCGCGAACAGAACGACCCATCAGCCCGGCCGGCCATTAAGGGAATGCCGGAAAATCCGGATGAATACCAAATCGTGTTCATCGGCTACCCGATCTGGTGGGGAAAAGCACCCCGGGTAATCAGCACATTCCTCGAAAGCGGCGATTTCAGCGGAAAAACCATTGTTCCTTTTTGCACCTCTCACTCGAGCGGATTAGGGAGCAGCGGCACTGACCTCCACCCTCTGGCCAACGATGCCGCCTGGAAACCGGGCAAACGCTTCGGCGCCGGGACCACCAAACCGGAAATCGAACGTTGGATTAAAAGCTTAGGAATAGATTTTGAATAACCGGCCCCCTTGACTTTACAAGATGACCATATAATATGAAGAAGCTCTGCATCGTTACTTTATTGTTATCACTAACTTTAAGCACTATGGCACAACAGAAAATCGTTCAAACCGCAGGGCGCACTCAGCTCGGGGAGTTCGCCCCCGAATTTGCCCGCCTTAACGATGACATCCTTTTCGGCGAGGTTTGGAGCCGCAATGACCTCCTCTCGCTTCGCGACCGCAGCCTCGTTACCATTACCTCGCTCATTTCGCAAGGCATCACCGATTCCTCACTCACCTTCCACCTCCAGGAAGCGAAAAAGAACGGCATCACCCGCACTGAAGCCGCCGAAATCATCACCCACATTGCCTTCTACGCCGGTTGGCCAAAGGCCTGGGCCGCGTTCCGGCTGGCCAAAGACGTGTGGACCGACGATATTACCGGCGCCGACGCCAAAGCCGAACATCAGAAGCAAATGATTTTCCCTATCGGCGAACCCAACAACGCATACGCAAAATATTTTATCGGTCAAAGCTACCTGGCTCCAATCTCAACCGAGCAGGTCAAGTTCTTCAACGTCACTTTCGAGCCCGGATGCCGCAACAACT
>CAZDVP010000164.1:0-3104 GCA_964508865.1 uncultured Bacteroides sp.
TGCAACCGCGCAATGAGCGCCCTGAACAAAAAATATGGCGTCAGCAACGCCAACGACGAAGATGCCGAGCTCGAAAACGAACTCATCAACAGCATCGACGACGAACCCTCACCCGAAGATTAGCAAATCCCGACAATAAAAAATTAACGATTAAACTTATAAACAACAATGGCACATCCTAAACGCAGACAATCCAAAACCCGCACCGCCAAACGTCGCACCCACGACAAAGCTCAAATGCCCACCATCGCCGTATGCCCCAACTGCGGCGCCTGGCACATTTACCACACCGTATGCGGTGAATGTGGCTTCTATCGCGGCCACGTAGTTATCGAAAAGGCCGAAGCCATCTAAATTTTTCATAAAGCCAACTCAAAAGCGACGACATGCTTCACGCACGCATAGCCGGGGTAGCAAGCTACCTGCCCGAAGGCATTCTCGACAACGAGATGCTCTCAAAAATGGTAGACACCAACGACGAGTGGATTACCACCCGCGTTGGAATCAAGCAGCGCCACATTCTCGAAGACCCCGAAAAGGGCTCCTCGTTTATGGGTGCGCGCGCAGTTGAAAAACTTCTTGCCGAGACCAACACCAAGGCCGAAGACGTTGACCTGCTCATTTGCTGCACCTGCAACCCCGACTATCGTTTCCCGTCGACCGGCTCTATTATCTGCCATGACCTGGGCATGGCCAATGCCTACAGCTACGATCTGGAAGCCGCCTGTGCGGGCTTCCTCATCGGCCTGCAGGATGGCGCCGCCTACATCCGTTCGGGCATGTATAAGAAAGTCGTTGTCGTGGCCGCCGAAAAGATGTCGTCGATGGTCGACTACACCGACCGCGCAACCTGCCCGCTGTTTGGCGACGGCGCCGCAGCCATGCTGCTCGAACCCACCGAAAAGGAAGTCGGCATCATGGACGGCAAATTCTACGTTGACGGCAACGGCTGCCACAACCTCATCATGAAGGCCGGCGGCAGCGCCAAGCCCGCTTCGCACGAAACGGTCGACGCCCACGAGCACTATGTTTACCAGGAAGGCCGCGCCGTTTATAAGCACGCCGTTACCAACATGCTCAACTCCTCGATGGAAGTTGCTCAGCGCAACAACCTGACAATGGAGAGCGTCGATTGGTTCATTCCTCATCAGGCCAACCTCCGCATCATCGAAGCAGTAGCCGACCGCGCAGGAATTGACCGCGAAAAGGTTCTGGTCAACATCGAAACCACCGGCAACACATCGGCCGCCTCGATTCCCATCTGTATCGCCGAATATAAAGACCGAATCAAACCGGGCGACAAGCTGCTGCTCACCGCATTCGGTGCCGGCTTCACCTGGGGTGCAATGTATATTATCTGGGATATCTGATTCAGTCAGAAACCCCGATAATCGCAGGCCGACAACCGGTTTCAGCCTTCGGACAAAAAAACTGACTTTTTGCGCGGATGCTCGTTTCGGAAAAACCGAAACAGGCACCCGCGCTTAAACTAACCGAAGCCCTCGAGTGTTTTAAATAGAAAGTAAAACACTAAAAAACTTAACCGAAATTCAATGGAAACTAACAACCAGACACCTACGCCCACCGAACATAAAGCCGGCTTCGTCAACATTGTCGGCAACCCCAACGTTGGCAAATCAACGCTGATGAACCGCCTCGTGGGCGAACGAATGAGCATCATAACCCCCAAGGCCCAGACCACGCGCCACCGCATTACCGGCATAGTCAACACCCCCGAATATCAGATTGTGTTTTCCGACACTCCGGGTGTGCTCAAGCCCCGCTATAAAATGCAGGAAGCCATGCTGACCTTCAGCGAGGGCGCGCTGACCGACGCCGACGTGTTGCTCTACGTGACCGACGTTGTTGAGGATCCCGAAAAGAATGCCGACTTCCTGGCCAAGGTGGCCAAGGAAAAGATTCCGGTGCTGCTGGTAATCAATAAAATCGATCTGCTCCACGGCGACGGCGGCGATCTCGTCAAAATCGTCAGCGACTGGCAGAACCGTTTGCCCAAGGCTGAAATCTTCCCCATTTCGGCCACCGAAAACTTCAACCTCGACAACCTGATGAAGCGCATTGTTGAACTGCTGCCCCCTTCGCCTCCCTATTTCGGCAAGGATGCGCTGACCGACAAACCCGCCCGCTTCTTCGTAACGGAAATTATCCGCGAAAAAATTCTTGAAAACTACGACAAAGAGGTCCCCTACTCCACCGAGGTAATCGTTGAAAAATTCGAGGAAAAAGAAAACTCGATTCATATCATGGCGGTTATCTACGTTGAGCGCGACTCGCAGAAAGGCATCCTGATCGGACGCCAGGGCACCATGCTGAAAAAAGTGGGCACCGCCGCGCGCAAGGACATTGAAAAGTTCTTCGACAAGAGCGTTTATCTGGAACTCTTTGTGAAGGTTGAGCCCAACTGGCGCAACCGCGAAAACAAACTCAAAACATTTGGCTATATTCAGTAATGGGACAATTAGTAGCTATTGTCGGACGCCCGAACGTTGGCAAGTCCACCCTTTTTAACCGCCTGACGCAGAGCCGCAAGGCCATTGTCGACGGCACCGCCGGCACCACCCGCGACCGCCAGTATGGCAAGGTTGACTGGAACGGCCGCGACTTCTCGATCGTCGACACCGGCGGCTGGGTCGTGAACTCCGAAGACATTTTCGAATCGGAAATCAACAAGCAGGTGGAACTGGCCATTGAGCAAGCCGACGAAATCCTTTTTGTGGTCGACGCCATGAACGGCGTTACGGACCTCGACGACCATGTTGCCAAGATTCTGCGCCGCTCCAAAAAGCCGGTGATTCTGGTGGCCAACAAGGTCGATTCGAACGAATGGATGTATAACACCGCCGAATTCTATAAGCTCGGCCTGGGTGAACCATACCCGGTCAGCGCAGTCAGCGGCTTCGGCACCGGCGACCTGCTCGACGAAATCGTTAAGAAACTCCCCGAAACCGACGAAGACGAAGCCGCGCGCCTCGACGCACTGCCCAAGTTCGCCATCGTTGGCCGACCCAACGCCGGCAAATCGAGCCTCATCAATGCCTTTATCGGCGAGGACCGCCATATAGTAACCGACATTGCCGGCACCA
>CAZDVP010000165.1:0-3049 GCA_964508865.1 uncultured Bacteroides sp.
ATGCGATAGGAGTTTTGCTGCACCAGCATCAGGGTGCGGCTGAATTCGGCCAGCAGGGCCAGGGCGCATAGAGTCAGCGCAACAATCGATAGAATCATGACTGGAGGAATGAAGTGAGCACCGCCGCAAATTGCCCCGGGCGGTCGAGGAAGCTATAGTGTCCGGCGCCGGCAAAGCTGACCAGGCCGGCGTCGGGAATTAGCCGCTCCATGGTTTTGGCGTCGGAAAGGGGGGTTGCCGTGTCGGCTTCGCCCCAGATTAGCAGGGTGGGTGCCTTGATGAGCGGCATCAGGCCGGTGAGGTCTTCGTTGACCACCCGCGAAAGAATCTGGCGCATGCGCGGCGATGCGTCGGCATAGTCGCTGGAGCCGGCCTTTGCGCGCAGGCGGTTGAGGCGCTGCTCGGCGCGTTGGCGCCCAAGGAGCATGCGCAGCAGATGTTTCTGCGCCTTGAAGGAGTAGACCTTCAGATAATATTTCAGCGAGCGGCGCGGCTTGACTCCGGCGGCATCGACCAGAACCACTTTGCCCACCGGGCGGCGCGAGGCTATGGTGATTGCCACGCGGCCGCCAAACGAGTGGCCGAGCAAAACGGCGTCGGAGCCGATGTTTAAATGGTTGAGCAGCGCTTCGATAGCTTGCGAATAGTCGTCGGTGCCCCAAACCCGGGCCGGCTCGGGCGATTCGCCGAAGCCGGGAAAGTCAACGTTGAGCACCGGGCGACCCAGCGAGCGCGCCGTGGCTTCGATGGAGGCCACGGTGCGGCGCGAGCAGCCCCAGCCGTGCATAATCACGACCGGTGCCCCCGCGCCTGGGGTAAACGTGTAGGCTATTCCGTTAAAGTTCGGCATCGGCTACGGCAGCCTCTTCGGCTTCAATCGAGGGCTTGATGTTCGGTTCTTCGAGGCCGAGGTGGTGCTTGCGGTCAATAACCTTGAGCCAGAGGCCGATGAGCAGCGCGGCCACGCCTAAGGCGGCGAGCATTACCAGCGCCCAGGTGTAGTTATAGCTCACCGAAGCCTGCGCCTCGGTCATGGTTCCGTCGGCAACGGCCTTTACGATTTCGGGGTTGGTTGAGTCGAGCACCTTGCCGATGAGCAGCGGGAAGAGCCAGAGACCGATGTTCTGAATCCAGAAAATCAGCGCGTAGGCCGAGCCGATAATCTTTGCGTCGACCAGCTTCGGAACCGAAGGCCAGAGCGAAGCGGGCACCAGCGAGAACGAAGCGCCCAGAACCAGAATGGTCAGATAGGCAACAACAACGCCGCCAACGGGGCTATCCTTAACCGCGGGCAGAACGAACGCAAAGGTCAGGTGGCAGGCAATCAGCAGCAGCGAGCCGAAAACCAGCATCGAGGCGGCTTTGCCCTTGTGGTCAACGTATTTGCCGAGAATCGGGGTGATACCCACGGCAAGCAGCGGGAACACTGCGAAAATCGCGGCGGCCGACTGACACATATAGCCCATCCAGCAGTAGAGCACCAGCAGGACTACCGACAGGGTGAGCATGCTGACCTTCATGGTCTTTTTCTTGGAGAAGTTGGAAATGAAGGCCGAAGCGGCGCAGAGCAGCATAACGCCATATTGGATAACCGTTTGCACCTGCGAACCCCAGAACGAGCCTTCGGGATTGGGGGTGAGGGTCAGGTTGCACTGAAGCATATTGACCGCATATTTCTGGAAGGGGAAAATTGCTGAATAGTAGAGCACGCAGAGCAGCGCAACGAGCCAGAAGCCGCTCGAGGTGAGAATCTGGCCGAGGTCCGAAATGCGGAAGGGGTCGTCTTTTTCTTCTTCGGCGTGGGTTTGCGAGTCGAGTTTGGCATCCATGAAGAAGTAAACGATAAACATTATCAGCGCAATCATCAGCATTACGACGCCGAAGGCCACTGCCGACGACACTTTGGGTGTGCCGGTAATCGAGGCAAACAGCGGCGAGAAAATCATGCAGGTTGCAACGCCCAGGCGGGCCAGCGCCATTTCCGAGCCCATGGCCAGGGCCATTTCGCGGCCCTTGAACCACTTGACGATGCCGCGGCTGACCATAATGCCGGCCATTTCAACGCCGCAGCCAAAAATCATGAAGCCGATGGCCGAGAGTTTGGCCGAGGCGGGCATGCCTTCGTAGAAAGGCGAAACGCCCAGTTCGTCGAAAACTGGAATATAGTTCAGGTGGTTGGTGAACCAGACTTCGAGGCTCGAGTGGGCGAACATGTCGGTTACGGCATACCAGTTTATCGACGCGCCGATCACCATGACCACACCCGAGAGCAGCGCGGTGAAGCGCACGCCCATTTTGTCGAGAATGATGCCTGCAAAAATCAGGAAGAAAATGAACACGTTGAGGAAAGTTTCCGACCCCTGCATGGTGCCGAAAGCAGTGTTGTCCCAGCCCAGCTGACTCTGGACCAGCGACTTGATAGGCGACATTACATCCATGAAGATGTAGGCGCAAAACATTCCCAGCGCAAGCAGCAGCAGCGCGGTCCAGCGCGCCCAGGCCTGATCGGAAAGAACGGTTTTGGTGGTTGATGTTGTCATAATAAATCGGTTTTGTTAATTTTTGCTTGCAAAGTTACGCAAAATCGGGCAAAGTTTGTTAACTTTGTCGCCACAAAATCTCCTCATTGTTTCAACATAACAAAAAATCCCTACCAAATTGAAGCAAAAAGCTTTTGGCCGCCGGCCCTTTACGTTTGACCGCGTTGTGCGCATGCTGCTCGGCACAATTGTTTTCAGCCTGATTATTGCGCTGATCTATTATCTGCGCGACGTTCTGCTGCCGTTTGGCGTGGCCGTGGTCATTGCCTATCTGCTTGAGCCGCTGGTTCAGTTCAACCGCCGGCTGCTACACCTGAAGGGTCGCGTGGCGGCAGTGTTCGTAACCTTTTTCGGGGTGCTCTTCGCAACCCTGATGCTCGGCTGGGCCCTGATGCCGTCGGTTATCGCCGAGGCGCATCAGGTCAGCAACCTTGTCAGCGACTATGTGTCGTCCAACCAGTCGGTTCCGTTCATTCCCGAGAGCGTTCACCGCTTTCTGAAGGAAAACA
>CAZDVP010000166.1:0-1800 GCA_964508865.1 uncultured Bacteroides sp.
GAGACGCCCTCGCTCCCACAATTCCCATAACTCCCACAATTCCCATCCCCGCCGGGCCTCCGCCCCTGTTAATCTTTGTTAATTCGTGTTAAGAATCTTGCGCACGCAGAGGCTTGTGCGTAACTTTGCCCCAAAATTTCGGACCGGTCTGCGCCCTCGGGCTCAAGATTGGCCGCATTTCATTATATAGCAATCATTTAACAATCAAACTAACAATCAATAACACAAATGAAAAAGTTTCTACTTTCTCTATTCGGTGTCCTTTTAATAGGACTCTACGCCGGAGCTGAAACAATCGAATTCGATTTCACAGCCAGCGATAACAAGTATAACTTACGAAATGCCAACGCAACGACCGACGCCTCATATCTTCTTGATGGAGTAAACTTCACACTGCATAATAATTGTTGGTGGCAAAAAAACACGAACAATTCTTACATTGCAACGAAGAAAGGCACTCCCGCTGGTAGTTTTACATTCGGCCCTATTAACGGCAAAAAAGTAACATCCATTAGTCTTTATCTTCCTACTGGACTTACTACCAAATCTGCTTTCAACCTAAAATGCAACAACGACTCTAAGGAGATTGGCAATTTCAAATGGACCACGGCAGCCACCTACACATCTGAGGTAAGCATTCCTACTGAATATCAAACCGGTACATTTACTATCACAACCACCAATACGGGCAACCAATGCGCAATTGGTAAAATCAAATTAGAAGTTGTTGATGATGTCGCCAAAGAAGTTGAGGACGTTAACATCGAATATGCACTCGACCTCTATCACAACACCTTTGTAAACCTCTCCTGCAAAACCGACGGCGCTGCAATCAAATATGGCTTCGCCGAGAACGATATCAACACCACCTACACCGCTCCTTTCCAGGTTAGCGAATCCTGCACCGTCTACGCCCAGGCTGAAAAAGACGGCAAGACCGGCGAAGTTACCAGCAAAGAAATCACCGTTCCCAACGTTTACCGCACTCTTAAAGAACTCGTTGCAACGAACAGCAACGGCGAAATCATTGCCGGCGGCGACTTTGAAGTTATCTACCAGAATGGTAGCGACATTATCGTTACCGACGGCACCAGCAACGCCCTCATCTCCGGCACTACCGCCTCATCTTATCCCAAAGGCACCAAAATCTCAACGATTATTGGCCAAAACTTCCCCTACAGCGGCGAGAACAACGCCGGATGCTTCAATCTCGGCTACACTTCAATCGTTGCAGGCGGCAATGGCGCTACTGCCCCCGAAGAACTCACCTCGTTTGCCGGCATAACCGTTGCCAATAACCTCTTCGACCAAATCGCCATTAGCAAGGCAACCGTTTCTAACGTGTCGGGCAAAACCGCAACCCTCACCCTCAACGGTGAGGAAATCACGCTCTACAACCAATTTAATCTCGGCTCAGACGAATTCACCAACATCGACGACGCTACCGTTAAAGGCTTCGTTTGGCGCAACGGCGACATCGCCACCATCGCCCCCATCAGCATCGAAGAAGGCCAGCCGAAAGCCGACCCCAACCTCTCGTTCGCTCAGAGCGAATTGAACTTCGACATCGCTAAAGGTACAACCGTCTCCGGCCAATTCGTAACCGCCCCCGAAGGCGTCACGGCAACCTATACGTCATCCGACGAATCCGTTGTAACCGTTTCCACCGACGGCGCTACACTTACCCTCATCAAAGCCGGCAAGGCAACCATCACTGCGACCTCGGTGGCCAACGACACCTACAAAGTCGGCAAAGCAACCTACGAAGTAATCGCAACCGACTCCAACGCTCCCGCGGAA
>CAZDVP010000166.1:1900-2980 GCA_964508865.1 uncultured Bacteroides sp.
CTCTCGTTTGAGAAGGAGGAATACAGCGTGGTTCTCGGCGAAGCATTCACCGCCCCGACCCTCCAAAACCTGCCCGAAGGCGTTAGCGTTAGCTACACCTCCGAAACCCCGGCTGTTGCCACCGTTGACAACGACGGCAACGTGACCATCCTCGCCGCCGGCACCACCAAAATCATCGCCACCAGCGAAGAAACCCCCGCATTCAAATCCGGCTCCGCCTCCTACACCCTCAACGTAACCAAAAAAGCGCCCAACCTGACTTTTGATGAGGCTGTACTCACCTTCGACCTGGCCGATTATCCCGACGGCATGGCAGAAGGTCAGTTCGTAAACGCTCCCGAAGGCGTTACGGAGATAATCTACGTTTCCAACAACGAAGAAGGCCTCGACGTTGATGACGATGGTTCGATTCTATTTCTCTACAAAGTAGGCGAATACACTGTAACCGCCATGTCGGAAGCAACCGACGAATACACCGAAGGCGAAGCCTCCTACAAAGTAATCATCACGGACTCCAGCAAGATTGAAGTAACCCTCGCATGGTCGGCCGACAGCTACACCGTTATGGAGGGCACCAATGACCCCGAAAACGTTCCCACCCTCAGCGTCGTAGCTCCCGAAGGCGTTACCCTCGACCAGCTGGCCGTTGAATACACTTCGACCGACGAAAATGTTGCCATCTACGGTGACGGAGAACTCGTAATCGGCGACGCCGGCACCGCAGTCATCACCGCCACCATTAGCGCCGAGGGCTACACCGGCTCCGCCAGCTTCACCGTTGAAGTAACCGCCGCACCCAAACTCGGCGCCATTACCATCAACGGCCAGACTGCCGACGAAAACGGCGATATCACCCTCAACATCTACCGCAACGATCCGGTGACCATCACTGCCGAAAACGCCCTGAGCATCACCTACACCGACGCCGAAACAGAAGAGCCCACCGTTGTTGACGGCTCCAAGGCAACACTCTCTTTCCCCGCTAAAGGCGAATATATGTATACCATAAGCGCCGCCGGCCTCGCCGGCCAGACCGCCGAAGTCGCCCTCTACGTATTCGTTTCTAACCCCCTGCCGATT
>CAZDVP010000167.1:0-2940 GCA_964508865.1 uncultured Bacteroides sp.
TTACGGGCTGGCCGAGGTAGTCTTCGGCGGTTTTCTTCATTTTCTGAAGAATCATTGCGGAGATTTCCTGGGGCGAGTATTCCTTGCCGTCGATGTCGACGCGAGGTGTGTTGTTTGCGCCGCACACTACTTTGTAGGGCACGCGCTTGATTTCGTTTTCAACGTCCTGACAGGTTTCACCCATGAAACGCTTGATAGAGTAGATAGTGCGTTTAGGGTTGGTGATAGCCTGACGTTTGGCGGGTTCACCTACCTTGCGCTCGCCGCCGTCGGTGAAAGCGACAACGGACGGAGTTGTGTTACGGCCTTCGCTGTTAGGGATAACAACGGGGTCTTTACCTTCAAGAACGGCAACACAGGAGTTGGTGGTGCCAAGGTCAATACCAATAATTTTTCCCATAATTTCGGTTATGTTTAAGTTTTTTGTTAGTTGTTAATTCGTTTTGTTTTGCATAGAAGTAACAAATAACGTGCCAAAAAAGTTGAGTACTGACAAAATGGCAGGCCGCGGGTCAGGTCAGCGGCGGGGTTTGCGGCGGTCGTTGTGGATTTTGATGCAGAAAATGATTACGGAGCAGACCGTTGTTATGACGTTGGTTATGACCAGGGGCATGTTGTCGAGCAGCAGGCCCTGGACCACAAAGAGCACCGAGCCGGCGCCGAGGGCCAGAAAGGTCGGCAGGGCGATGCCGTCGGTTTGGCGGGTGCGGATCGTTGCGATTGCCTGCGGCAGGTAGCCGCAAATCATGCAGAGGGAGGCGAGATAGCCGATAATAAGAGCGGAGGTCATGGCATTCAGGGGGAGTTAGAGGGATTGAGGAAAAATATGGGGCGCAGCGACCTCACGTCGACACGCCCCACGGGGTTGGGATGTTTTGGGGAAAATATATCTTTACATTTTTTGTCGAAGAATTACTGGCGGGTGAAGCGGAGGAAGTTATACTTCACTTTGCCGTCGCCCAGGAGCAGAGCGTCGGGGTTCTGGCCGAGCACGTAGGTCTGGGCCTGACGCTGGAACTGCATGGCGGAGGATTTTTCGTCGTAGGGCATTGCGCCTTCGTTTTCGTCGAGAATGGTGTAGACAATCACGGCGGAGTTCCAGCGCACGGGGCCAACGATTTCGCCGGCTTTGGCGCCTTTGATGCCGCCGAGCTGAGCGTAGTAGTTGTTGGCGAGGTTAACGCCGCGGAGGGTGTCGACGCGCTGAGCATTGAGCAGCTTCTGGTAGTCGGCCAGGGAGTTGCCTTTGCCCTTGACTTCGTTGATAACGATGTTGGCGTTCTTTTCGGTCTGGGCGCCCTGGGTAATGATTCCCTGGAGGCCGGGATAGGTGTAGGGGATGTAGTCCTTGTATTCGTCGACCACGGCAACGGCAGCGAGGCGGGTGTTCTTGCTGTCGGTGTAGAGGCGGCTAACGTCGCCTTTCTTGGCGTCGTTCATAGCCCATGCCACCATGCTGCGGGTGTCGTCGAGGCCGTCGAGGCTGAAGGTTGAGTTGTCGATGAGGGTTTCCTGAACCATCAGGCCCTGGAGCATTGCGTTTTCATTATTGAAAGCGGCTGCGTTGGGAGCGGAGATGAGGAATTCGCGCATGCGGGTGTTGAGGCCGTCGATGGTTTCGCGCGAGGGCTCAACAGCGTAGCTTGCGGTTGAGTATTCAACGATTTTTTCGGGTTTGCCCCAGCTTTCAACCGCAACGGCAGCCTGGCCGAGGTTGATGTATTTGCCGGTTTCGGTGGCCTTGAGGGTATCGATGATGTTTACCAGACGGTCAAAGGTCATGGAGGTTGCGGGCACTACCTGGCCAACGCCTTCGATCGACTCGGGGTCGGCGCCGGCATTGAGCTGGGCCATAACGGAGTCGGCATTCACGGTGCCGTCGAACACAACCTGCACCAGATTGGCGGAGTTGACTTTGGTTTCGCGCGACTTGAGCAGGCCGATAACGAGCTGGGGGTCGGCGGTGTAGGCGCTGTTGACGTTGAGAATCTGGGCGGAGCCTACTTCGGCATCGTTGAGGAAGTCTTTCAGGCCGGGCACGGTTACAGCGGCCATGGCTGCGGAGTCGGCGGTGAAGTTTTCAATTACGTAGGCACCGTTGGCAACCAGCGGATCAATGCTGCCGGCTTCCTGCACCTGACCAAGACCGAGCTGCACATTTTCAACGGCCTTGCGGCGGTCGGCATTGCTGGCGGCGATGGGGAGGGTTACGTAGCGAACAAAGCGAACTTTGTCGGGAATCTTGTAGCCTTCGCGGTGCTCCTTATAATATTTTTCGATTTCGGCGGGGGTTACGCTGTCGGTGGTTTCGTAGATGTTTTTGCTGACAGCGGCCAGGGTGTAGGTTGTGTTGCCCTGGTCGTAGGCTGCGCGGGCGTCGAGCTTGTTGGCGTTGATTGTTCCCTGCAGCAGGTTAACGAGCTTGCGGGTGAGCATCTGGTCAACGAGGTTCTTTTCGAATTCGGCGTAGGCCTTTGAAATCATGGCTACCTGCTCCTGGTCGAGGCCGGAGGCGTCGGGGTTGTTGATGGCGGTGAGCACATCGGCGGGCGAAGCGCCGAACTGCTGGTAGAACTGGGCCATAACAGCGTAGGGAGCGCTGTCGCCAACGAGCAGGGCGTTGAGTTCGGAGTCGGTAACGGTCAGGCCGAGTTTCTGGAATTCCTGCTTGTAGAGGGCTTCGGTAACGAGCGAGTTCAGAGCCTGTTCGTCGGCGTCGGTAGCCTGCGGGTTCTGCTCGCGAACGAGGTTTGCGCGTTCATTATACTTTTCGTAGTCGATTTTTTCGCCCTTTACCTTAGCCACGGAGGTCTGATCCATGAAGAGGCTGAGGGGGTTGTCGATAATGGTGATAATGAACAGGAAGAGTGCAACGAAGATGATGCTGACGAGGAGCACCGATTTGCTGCGAATTTTTTCGAGTGTTGCCATTTATGACGG
>CAZDVP010000168.1:0-2939 GCA_964508865.1 uncultured Bacteroides sp.
TTAGTTGAGGGCGAGGAGGTGGATGGTGAAGATGAGGGCGGAGTTGGCCGGAATGCCCGGTTGGGCGAAGCGGCCGTAGGCCATTTCGGCGGGAAGGTAGAGCTCCCATTTGTCGCCGACGTGCATGTGGGGCAGGGCGATTTGCCAGCCCTGGATGAGGTCGCGCAGGCGCATTGCCGGAGCTGTTCCGCCGAGCGATGAGTCGAATTTCTTGCCGTTGATTGTGCAGCCGGTGTAGTGAACGGTGACTACGCTGTTGCGGTTGGGCGACGGCGCACCCGGTTTGCCCGAGGCGAGAACCTTGTAGAGAATGCCGCGGTCGAGGGCTTTAACGCCGGGCTCGTTGGCTTTTTGGGCAAGGAAGTCGCGCTGTTTCTGAATGTATTCCTGTTTGTTCATTAGAAAAGGGTGTTCTCGCTCAGGGGCGGAGTGGCGCCCAGGTGGGTATAGGCCAGCGAGGTGACCTGGCGGCCACGCGGGGTGCGGGTAATGAAACCTTCTTTGATAAGGAACGGCTCGTAGACTTCCTCAACCGTGCCGGGGTCTTCGCCTATAGCCGTGGCTATGGTTGTCAGGCCAACGGGGCCGCCGCCGAATTTGTCGATAACAGTGCGGAGCAGCTTGTTGTCGATTTCGTCGAGACCGTAGCGGTCAATATTGAGTGCTTCGAGGGCAAAGCGCGCAATTTCCGGGTCGATGAATCCGGAGCCTTTGACCTGCGCGAAGTCGCGCACTCGGCGCAGCAGTGCATTTGCAATTCGCGGAGTGCCGCGCGAGCGCAGGGCTATTTCGTGGGCCGCCTTGGGCGAACACTCAACGTTGAGCAGCCGGGCCGAACGCATGATGATGCGTTCGAGAACCGGGTGGTCGTAGTATTCCAGGTGGAAATTGATGCCGAAGCGGGCTCGCAGCGGCGCGGTAAGCAGGCCGGAGCGGGTTGTTGCGCCAACGAGGGTGAACGGGCTCAGAGTCAGCTGCACGGTGCGCGCTCCCGGGCCTTTGTCGATCATGATGTCGATTTTATAGTCTTCCATCGCTGAGTAGAGATACTCTTCAACAACGGGACTGAGGCGGTGGATTTCGTCGATAAAAAGAACATCGTTTGGCTCGAGCGAGGTCAGAATGCCGGCCAGGTCGCCGGGCTTGTCGAGCACCGGGCCTGAGGTTACTTTCATTCCAACGCCTAATTCATTGGCTATGATGCCGCTCAGGGTTGTTTTGCCCAGGCCGGGCGGGCCGTGGAGCAGGGTGTGGTCCAGCGCTTCGCCGCGCATACGGGCGGCCGCCACGAACACCTTCAGATTCTCAACGATTTTTTCCTGACCGGAAAATGAATCGAACTCCGAAGGGCGCAGCGCTTTTTCAACGTCGCGTTCGGTCTGGGCCACGGGGCGCTCGGCCTCGCCGTGAATGTCGAGGCCGTAGTCGCTGTTGTCGTAGTCGAACGCGTCGGGTTGGGGCAGGTCGTTGGTCGGTTTACTTTTTCGCGCCATAGAGAACCGGATTTGTTGCCGGGTCGTTATACATTTTCATCTGGCGGTAGACCTTCATGAACTTGCGGCCGGCGGCGATGTCGTCGAGCAGGGCGTCGATAGCCGAAATCAGGTCGGCGCGTTGCTCCTCGAGCACTGCGAGTTTGGCGGCGCATCGGGCCTTATGGTCGGGGTCGGCGTCGGGGCGTTCGACTTCGGCGCGCATATGGTAGATTTTCAGCGCCAGAATCGACAGGCGGTCAAGGGCCCAGGCGGGGCTTTCGGTGTTGATGGTTGCGTCGGGCAGAACCTCAACGCCGGCAAAACGGTTGCGGAAATAAGTGTCGATTTCCTCTACCATGTCGGTGCGCACCTGGTTCGAGCGGTCGATGCGGCGCTTGAGAGTCAGCGCGGCCACGGGGTCGATTTCCGGGTCGCGGATAATGTCTTCGAAGTGCCACTGAACGGCGTCAACCCAGTTTTTGTCGAAAAGAACAGCGTCGACCGAACCCTTTTCGTAGGGGTTCGGCGACGCGGCTTCTATATCGTCTTTAACATGGTAGGCGCGGGTAGCTTCTTCAAAAATTGAATATGCTTTTTCTGCGAATGTCATGTTGCTGATGGTGGTGGTGTGTGGCGGTAGTCGGGGAATTAGTCGGTGCTGATGGTGTTGGCGGCGCGCATAGCGTCCCAGCCCAGAGCGCTTGCTCCGAGAACTGCGGCATCGGCTTCCTTGAGTTCCGAAAGGAGGATTTTAACTTTGCCTTTGTGGAACGACAGGGCGTTTTTGTCGAAGGCTTCGCGCATCGGTTTGAACAGCAGGTCGCCGGCTTTTGCCAGGCCGCCGAAAATAATGAATGCTTCGGGCGAGGTGAAGGCTGCGAAATCGGCCAGAGCTTCGCCAAGCACGCGGCCGGTGAATTCAAACACGCTCTGAGCAATGGGGTCGCCGGCAGTGGCAGCGTCGTAAACGTCTTTCGACGTGAGGTCGGCGCTGGGAATGTTGCGGAGAACCGACGGAACGGTCGGGGAGGCTTCGAGGAATTCCAGGGCGGTGCGCACAACGCCGGTTGCCGAGGTGTAGGTTTCCAAGCATCCGCTGCGGCCGCAGCCACAAAGGCGTCCGCCGCGGCGGGCAATGCAGTGGCCCAGCTCGCCGGCAAGGCCGTCGGCGCCATAAATCATCTGGCCGTTGGCAACCACGCCGGAGCCGACGCCGGTGCCCAGGGTAATCATTATGAAGTCGCGCATGCCGCGGGCGGCGCCATAGGTCATTTCGCCGATAGCGGCAGCGTTGGCGTCGTTGGTAACGGCAACCGGAATGCCGAAACGGTCAACCAGATCCTGAGCCAGGTTCAGTTCGCCTTTCCAGATGAGGTTGGCGGCGTTTTCAATCTTGCCGTTATAGTAGTTTGCATTGGGCGCACCCACGCCGATGCCGCCGATTTTGCCTTCGGCGTCGTTGGC
>CAZDVP010000169.1:0-2878 GCA_964508865.1 uncultured Bacteroides sp.
CGGTCCGGGCCCGTAGCTCCTGCATCAGGAGATGCGGGCCCAGTCCATGGTGCGGTCGAAGAGGCGGGAGAGGGTCAGCCGCAGGGTGGGATATGAGTCGAGGTGGGGGTCGGCGTCGAGCAGGCGCTCGGCGGCGGCACGGGCCTGCTCGAGAATGGGGGTGTCGCTGACCAGCGACGCAATTTTCAGGTCGATGTGGAGGCCCGACTGCGCGGTGCCTTCAATATCGCCGGGGCCGCGCAGCTTCATATCTTCTTCGGCCAGAATGAAACCGTCGGTGGTGGAGGTCATGACCTGCAGGCGGTGGCGCGAGTCGCGGCCCAGTTCCGGGCGCGACATCAGTATGCAGTAGCTCTGGTCGGCGCCGCGCCCCACTCTGCCGCGCAGCTGGTGGAGCTGCGACAGCCCAAAGCGCTCGGCGTTTTCAATAATCATCACCGAGGCATTGGGCACGTTCACTCCGACTTCAATCACGGTTGTTGCAACGAGTATGCGCGCCTGGCCGCTGACAAACAGCTGCATCTGGCGCTCTTTGTCGGCGGGTTTCATGCGCCCGTGAACCATGGCCACCTTGAAGTCCGAAAAGAGGTGGGCAATGTTGTCGAAGCCGGTTTGAAGGTCGCGAAGCTCGAGCTTCGGATTCTCGTCGATGAGCGGGTAAACGATATAGGCCTGGCGCCCGGCAAGCAGCTGGCGGTGAAGAGCATTATAGATTTGCTGGCGCTGGGAGTCATAGCGCAACACTGTGGTAACCGGCTTGCGGCCCGGCGGCAATTCGTCGATAATCGAAACATCGAGGTCGCCATAGACCGTCATTGCCAGAGTTCGCGGAATCGGAGTGGCGGTCATCACCAAAACATGCGGGGCCAGCTCGGCCTTTTGCCATAGGCGCGCACGCTGCGCAACGCCGAAGCGGTGTTGCTCGTCGATAACAACATAGCCCAGCCGCGCAAAGCGCACGTTATCTTCAATCACCGCGTGAGTGCCGATGAGAATATTGAGCGAGCCGTCGAGCAGCTGCGCGTGAATTTCGTCGCGCTGTCGTTTTGGTGTGGAGCGGGTCAGCAGCTTTATGTTCAGGCCCAGAACTCCGGCCATTTCCGATATGGACTCATAATGCTGAGTGGCCAGTATTTCGGTCGGGGCCATCAGGCAGGCCTGGGTGCCGTTGTCGATGGCGATGAGCATGGTCAGCAGCGCCACCAGGGTCTTGCCCGAGCCGACGTCGCCCTGCAGCAGGCGGTTCATCTGGCGCCCGGTGTTCATGTCGGAGCGGATTTCGCGGATAACGCGCTTCTGGGCACCGGTGAGTTCAAACGGCATGCACTGCGCATAGAACGTGTTGAAAAAGTGACCGATTTTTGAAAACACATGGCCCCGGAGCGCCGCTTTGCGGTTGCGGCCATAGCGGATAATGTTGAGCTGCAGATAAAACAGCTCTTCGAATTTGAGGCGATGGCGGGCGCGCTCGGCCTCAATCATGTTGGCCGGCCGGTGAATGGCCCGCAGAGCCTCGGCGCGGCTCATCAGGGCGTTGGCCCTGACTATTTCGGCGGGCAGGGTTTCGGGAATATTGATGTTCGAACTCAGGGCAGTGGTTATCCACTCGTGGAGGCGGCGCGAGGTCACCCCGCGGTTGCGCAACCCTTCGGTGAGCGGATAAACGCCGCGCAGGCCAATGTGTTTTTCGGCCGAGGCCTCGGTGTCGAGCTCGGGGTGGACCATTTGCCAGTGGCGGTTAAACTCCGTTGGCTTGCCGAAAAGAACATAGGTTGCATCGGGGTTGAGGCTCTTGCGAATGGAGTTGGCGTTGCGGAACCACACTACCTCTATAACGCCGGTGCCGTCGGTAAACATAGTGACCAGCCGCGTTCTGGCGCCTTCGCCCTGCATCGACGCGGCTATGAAGCGCCCGCGAATCTGAATCATCGGCAGCTCGGCGCCGCGCAGGTCGGCTATTTTATAAACCTGCGAGCGGTCGAGAAACGACGTTGGAAAATGCCCCAGCAGGTCGCCGACCGTTTCCACCCCCAGCTCCTTTTGCAGCAGCTGGGCGCGTTGCGGCCCGATGCCTTTCAGATACATTATGTTGGTCGATAAATCCATGGCCGCTCAGCTCTTTCTATTGCCGGTTTGTCAAAATAACCTCGGCAATCTGCAGGTCGAGGGGGTTGGTGATTTTCAGATTGCAGTGGTCGCCGGCGGTCAGCGCAATGTCGGCAAAGCCGGCGGCGGTCATAACCGAAGCATCGTCGGTAAACTCCTCGGAAAACGGCAGTTCGTAGGCGCGGCGGAGCAAATCGGCGCGAAATGCCTGCGGAGTCTGCACGGCGCGGAACTGCGAGCGGTCGGCGGGCGAGCCGTCGGCCCGGCGCAGCGAATCGGTCACCGCGGTCACCGGTATTGCCCCCTGATGTTCAGCCAGCGCATTGACCACACCGTCGATAACCTCGTCGGTAACCAAGGGGCGCGCGCCGTCGTGAACCAGAATAGCGTCGGCCTCAACGCCGGCCGTGGACTCCAAAGCGTTGGCCACCGACTGCCAGCGCGTTGCACCCGGCTCGGCGGCAATAACGCCCGCCGGCAGCAAGTGGCGCCACGCCGGGTCAATCACCACGGCAATCGTAGCGCCGGGCAACCTACGGCTGAAACGCTCAATCGAATGGAGAAGCACCGGCCGCCCCTGCAGCGGGCAGAACTGCTTGGGCACAGCAGCGCCGAAACGGCGCCCGACGCCCCCGGCGGCAATGATAACAATGGCTTTCATAGCTGCAAATTTACAAAAAAATCGGCAACGACGCAACCGATGCGCCATTGCCTGAGCGGGAGCCACAACGGGGGTTCGAACCCCGGACCTTTTCGTTACGAATGAAATGCT
>CAZDVP010000170.1:0-2811 GCA_964508865.1 uncultured Bacteroides sp.
TTGCAAAATTTTGCGTATCTTTGCCGTGAGCAACAAATCTTTAAATCATGAAACTATCCCAGACCATAGTCAACAAAATTAAGGAAACGCTGACGTCGGTGGCTCCCGACGCCCGCGCCTATCTATATGGTTCGCAGGCGCGTGGCGACGCTCGCCCTGACTCCGATATCGATTTGCTCATTCTCCTGCCCGACTCTTATAATGGATCTGAGTTTGTTAAGAAAAAGCTCGACATATCGGGCCACCTATATGACTTATCACTCTCGTTAGGAGTAGATATTTCGTCGCTGATTTTGGTGCCGAAAGTATTTTTTGCACGCACCACTCCTTTCACTGTCAACGTTCTCAACGACCGCATTGAACTAGGATGAGGATTACCGAATTTTTGATTAAATTTGCGGCAGTATGAAACCTATTTTCTTGATTGGTTATATGGGCTGCGGCAAGTCAACGCTCGGGCGGGCGCTGGCCAATGCAACCGGCCTGGAGTTCATTGACCTCGACCACTATATTGAGCAGCGCTTCCACGCAACCATAGCCGAGCTCTTCGCCGCGCGCGGCGAAGACGGCTTCCGCCGCGTTGAGCAAGCAATGCTGCGCGAGGTCTGCGAGTTCTCCGACGTGGTTATTGCCTGCGGCGGCGGAACGCCCTGCTTCTTCACCAACATGGACGAGATGAACGCCGCCGGAACAACAGTCTGGCTCAACACTCCGATCGACCGGCTCTATGAGCGACTGCAGCGCAACCGCTCGAAGCGCCCGATTCTGGCCAACAAAACCGACGCCGAGCTGCGCGAGTTCATAACGGCAGCCCTGGAGTCGCGCACTCCTTATTATAGTCGCGCCGCCCATAGTTTCTGCTCAACGCTGCTCGAAGACAAAAGCCAGATTGCAACAACGGCTCAACAGTTCTGCAAACGCTTTAACCTCCCTACCCTATGATTACCGAATCAGCTCCCGCCGGCGACATGACTCCGCTGGAACAGGCGGTTATGACCGAACCGCGCAAACGCCGCATAACTTTTGGCCTGCCCTCGGGCCAGAATCAGGGCGAACGCCGCTTTCCGCTGACCCCCGAAGGGGCGGCCCGGCTGACCGACTGCGGCATAGCCATCAGGTTGCAACGCGGCGCCGGAGAGCCTATCCACTATTCCGACGCAGCATATGAGCGCGCCGGCGCAACGCTATGCTCGCGCGGCGAATGCCTGCAGGCCGATGTTGTGATTTCAACCGCGCCGCTCTCGGCCGGCGAGGCCGCAACGCTGCGCCGCGGAACGCTGCTGCTCACCCTGCGCCAGTCGGTTATCGGCAGTCCGCTGACCGCCAAAGCCCTGCTGCGCGCGGGAGTCAACGTTGTTGCCGCCGACCTGATCAGCACCGACGGCCACCGCATAGTCGCCGACATTCTCCACGAAATCGACGGCTGCGCTTCCATGGCCATAGCCTCGGCCATGCTAACCGACCCGATTCACGGCAAGGGCATCCTGCTTGGCGGAGTGACCGGCATAGTGCCCTGCGAGGTAACCGTTATCGGCTCAGGCATGGGCGCCATAGCGGCCGCCCATAACGCCTTAGGCGCCGGAGCAACGGTCAGGATGTTCGACAACGACCTCTACTCGCTGCGCTCGGCAGCCCGGGTGCTCAACAACCGTTGCATCGCCTCTGCTCTCCACCCCAAAGTGCTCCGCTCGGCGCTCCGCTCGGCCGACATCGTGGTCGTCACGCCCATGCGCGCCCAAACGGTGATTGACTCCGAAGTGGCCGACGAAATGAAAAAGCGGGTTCTGATTTTCGACCTCACCTGCACCCCCGGCTCCACTTTCCCCTCCATTCCGGTCATCGACCTGTCGGCCCCGTCGGTCGGCACTCTTGCCGCCGGCGAAGCACGCGCCTGCTATTGCAACGTTGGCAACCGGGTGCCCCGCACCGCGGCCATGGCCCTGAGCAACGCTCTGGTCGGCAACGCCGACGCCCTGCAGCAAACGCTCGGCTCACTGGCCGACCTGCCCCGCCCCATGCGCCCGGCAATGCTCACATATTGGGGCAAATGTGTGAACCCGCAGCTGGCCGAAACCCTCGGCATCCGCTCGATCGACATCAACCTGCTAACCGAAAACTAATGGCCGAAAAGCGCAAATTCTACGTTGTTTGGGAAGGCCTGGCGCCCGGCATCTACGACTCCTGGGAGGAATGTCAGCAGCAGGTCACCGGAGTTAAAGGCGCACGCTTCAAGGCATTCTACACCATAGAGCAGGCAACCGAAGCCTTTCGTGGCTCCTATGAGGACCAGGCCACTCTCCTGCTCGAAATAGCCAGGCGCGCAAAGCAGCCGCGCCCGGCGCAGTCCATTCCCCCTTCGGTTCCGGCCGGAGCCATAGCGGTCGACGGCGCATGCTCCGGAGTTCCCGGTCCGATTGAATATCGGGGAGTCGACATCCATTCGGGTCGCGAAATTTTCCACGTCGGCCCCTACGCCGGCGGCAGCAACAACATTGCCGAATATCTGGCACTAATTCACGCGCTGGCCCTGCTCGACAAACGCGGCGACCACACAACGCCCATCTACTCCGACTCGCGCACCGCCCAGACCTGGCTGCGCAACCGCCACTCAAAAACCACAATAGCCCCCACGGCCGAAAACGCGCCTCTGATGCAGATTCTGGCCCGCGCCGACGCCTGGATTGCCACCCACACCCCGCGCAACCCCATCATCAAGTGGGACACCGAAAACTGGGGCGAAATCCCCGCCGACTTCGGCCGCAAATAGGACGCGAGCCCCAATTTTCGTGCAATTTTCGCGAAATTAACCTC
>CAZDVP010000171.1:0-2800 GCA_964508865.1 uncultured Bacteroides sp.
GTAAGAAGCTCATCGACAAGATGAACCACCTCAAGGGCAAATTCCTCGAAGGCGGCCAGGCCAACGGCCATAAGCCCGAAGTGCTCGAAAAAATCTGGAAAGACTGGGAAAAATTCGCTTCCTACGCCTTCAACAAGAGCCACGCAACCTGCTATTCCTGGGTGGCGTTCCAGACCGCCTACCTCAAAGCCAACTTCCCGGCCGAATATATGGCCGCGGTTCTGAGCCGCAACATGGGCGACAAGCTCTCGGGCTTCATGGACGAGTGCACGCGCATGAAAATCAAGGTCAAAGGCCCCGATGTTAACGAATCGTTCTCGAACTTCGGCGTGAACTCCCAGGGCGACATCCGCTACGGACTGGCCGCAATCAAGGGCATTGGCGAAGGCATCGTTAACGCCATTATCGAAGAGCGCAAGGCCAACGGCCCCTTCACCGGCATCCACGACTTCATCGAGCGAGTGCCCTCGACCTGCGGCATCAACCGCCGCACGATCGAGAGCTTTGCAATGGCCGGCGCCTTTGACTGTTTCAGCAACGAAATCAAGCGCGAGGACTTTTTCCAGGTCAACTCAAAAGACGAAACCTTTGCCGAGCAGCTGGTTCGCTACGGCCAGCTCTACCAGCGCGACCGCCAGCAGCAGGCCGCATCGCTGTTCGACGACTTCGCCGACCCGGCGCTCGACACCTCCGGCCGCCCGGCCATCAAGCCGGCCGTGCCCTGGGTCACCTCCGAACTGCTCTCCAAGGAGCGCGAACTGGTTGGCCGCTACCTGTCGGCCCACCCGCTCGACCCGTTCTACATGGAGCTGCGCTTTGCAACCACTTCCATTAAAGACTTCACCTCCGAAGACTTCGTTATTGAAGAAGGACGCGAAGTTCAACTCGGCGGCATGGCCAGCGACTTCCAGACGCGCCCGGGCAAAAACGGCCCCTGGGGCATTCTGACGCTCGAAGACCTGACCGGGTCAACCGAGCTGCGCCTGTTCGGTCAGACCTATTCGCAGTTCAACGGCTACTGCACCGCCGGGCAGTTCATTCGCGTTATCGGCAAATTCCAGCGTCGCTTCGCCAACGACGAACCCCGGTTCAACATCATCAGCATTACCCGCCTCGACGACCTGAAGAACAGGGTTGTGCGCGGAGTGGCGCTAACAATGTCGACCTCGGAACTCAACCGCAACTTCGTTGAAGTTCTCAAAGAACATGCCGCATCCGCCACCACCGACTTAGGCGAACTGCGCCTGAACCTGTTCGACCCGAAGCTGAACCGCGCGGTGGCCCTGACCGCCCAGCGCTCAATTCCGATCAACAAGCAGCTGATTGAAATGCTCGAGAGCGAAAACATTCAATATTCGATAATTAAACATTAAACAATAACCACTCATTTATTCATCATCATGACATTCACCGACGAAAACATCCACGACATCATTGCTTCGGGTCAGCCCGTAATGATCGACTTCTGGGCAACCTGGTGCGGTCCCTGCGTAGGCATGGCACCGAGCATCGATGCCGTTGCCAAGGAATATGAAGGCCGCGTAGTTGTTGGCAAATACAACATCGACGAAGAATCGGACCTCACCGCCAAATATCGCATAATGAGCATCCCCACCATTCTCACCTTTAAAAACGGCGAGAAAACCGACCTCCGCCTCGTTGGCGCCCAGAGCATCGAAAAGCTCCGCGAAACCCTCGACGCCCTGCTCGCAAAATAATCCTGACCAATCCAACAACCAAACCCAATTATTATTCATCAATTTATGACCCCTACCGAAAAATTCGCCGACGGCCTATGGACGTCGAAAATCGATGTTGGCAACTTTGTCAGCACTAATATCACCCCCTACACCGGCGACGCATCGTTCCTCCAGGGCCCGACCGAACGCACCAAACGCGTTTGGAACAAATGCCTCGAAGCGCTCCAGGAAGAACGCAACAACGGCGGCGTGCGCTCAATCGACGCTGAAAAAATCTCGACCATCACCAGCCATGGCCCCGGCTATATCCTCAAAGACGACGAACTCATCGTTGGCCTGCAGACCGACGAGGTTCTGCGCCGCGCAATCAAACCCTTCGGCGGCATCAAGGTGGTTGAAAAAGCCTGCCGCGAAAACGGCATCGAACTCCCCGAAAAAATCAAGGAAATCTTTGCCCACTACCGCAAAACCCACAACGACGGCGTTTTCGACGTTTACACCGAGGAAATCCGCCGCTTCCGCTCGCTGGGCTTCCTGACCGGCCTGCCCGACAACTATGCCCGCGGCCGCATTATCGGCGACTACCGCCGTCTGGCCCTCTACGGCACCGACCGCCTCATCGAAGCCAAGCGCCAGGACCTGGCCGAGCTGCTCGGTCCGATGGACGAAGCCCGCGTTCGCCTGCGCGAAGAAGTTGCCGAACAGATCCGCGCCCTCGAAGAAATCCGCCAGCTCGGCGAAATCTACGGCCTCGACCTCAGCCGCCCCGCCGCATCGGCCCAGGAAGCTGTTCAGTGGGTCTACATGGCCTACCTCGCAGCAGTCAAGGAACAGGATGGCGCCGCAATGTCGCTGGGCAACGTAAGCTCCTTCCTCGACGTGTTCATCCAGTATGACCTCGACCACGGCAACATCGATGAAACCTTTGCTCAGGAACTCATCGACCAGTTCGTTATCAAACTCCGCATGGTGCGCCACCTGCGCATGGCCAGCTATAACGACATTTTTGCCGGCGACCCCACCTGGGTTACCGAAAGCCTGGGCGGACGCTTCAACGACGGCCGCACAAAGGTTACGAAAACCTCGTTCCGCTTCCTGCA
>CAZDVP010000172.1:0-2727 GCA_964508865.1 uncultured Bacteroides sp.
ATTCAAAGCAATTCAGGCCCATTTTGGAGCAGGCCTACAACATCGCTCAGGAATTTGAATCGAAAGTGATCGTAAGCGAACACTTCGTGCTCGCTGCCCTGAGAGATGAGAACGGCTACGCCCTGAAAATCCTGAGACAACTTCGCGTTCCCATCGACAAGATGCGAAAGGAAGTGGAGGAATACATAGCCGATATTGTCAGCTCCGGAGAATCAACTACACTCTTTGAGCAGCAATACCGCATCAGCCTTCCGGCCGTGAGACATCTTCAGCTCGCCACTTCAGAGGCACGCAAGATGCATGCATCGGTGATCGGAGGTGAACATATCCTTCTTGCGCTCATCCATGACCAACGCTCGATGGACAGTGAGTTCCTCAAAGAATTCAAGGAAAAATATCTCAATTTCGATATCTCAATACAGTCGATTGGTCCCGGCCAGATCCCACCTTTCCCCTTCGGACAGCAGAAGGACAATGAGGAGGAGCCCGAAATTGACGACGATGATGAGGAAATGTTTGAATCAACTGCCCAGTCTTCACAAAGGTCAAAAGGCTCCAAAAGCAAGGAGAAATCAGACACACCTGCTCTTGATAAGTTCGGATATGATATGACCAAGAGTGCAGCCGAAGGAAGACTTGATCCTGTAGTTGGCCGTGATGTTGAGATTGAACGGCTTGCCCAGATCCTCTCCCGCCGAAAGAAAAATAATCCTGTGCTTATTGGCGAACCGGGTGTTGGTAAGTCTGCAATTGTAGAAGGGCTTGCCCTGCGCATCAACCAGCGTAAAGTGCCTCGCGTGCTTTTCAACCGTCGCGTGATAGGTCTCGATATGGCCGGCATGGTGGCCGGTACTAAATATAGAGGTCAATTTGAGGAGCGTATCAAAGCTGTACTTGATGAACTCTCGAAAAATCCCGATATTATTCTCTTTATCGATGAGATTCACACGATCGTCGGCGCCGGAAGTGCACCAGGCACCATGGATGCTGCCAATATGCTGAAGCCAGCGCTTGCCCGCGGTGAGATACAGTGTATAGGAGCAACGACTCTTGATGAATACCGCAAGAATATCGAGAAAGACGGGGCACTTGAACGCCGATTCCAAAAGGTGATCGTAGAACCAACGACGCCAGAGGAAACTCTCGAGATCCTCAACCAAGTGAAGTCGAAATATGAAGACCATCACAATGTAAGGTATACAGAAGAGGCGCTCAAAGCATGTGTTGAATTGACCGAACGCTACGTATCTGACCGCAATTTCCCCGACAAGGCTCTCGATGCCCTCGACGAGGCAGGTAGCCGCGTGCATATCAATAATATCTCGGTGCCTGAAGAGCTTGATGCTCTTGAAAACGAGATTGCCAGCACCACCGAGCAGAAACTTGAGGCTGCAAAAGCCCAAGATTTTGCCAAAGCCGCCGAGCTCCGCAACCGCGAGAATTCCCTTAAGGATGAACTCGAAAAGATGAAGGCCAAATGGGAAGCAAAGCTTGACAAGGAGCGTCAGACTGTCGACGAAGACAAGGTGGCAGAAGTAGTAGCTATGATGACGGGAGTTCCTACCCAGCGCATTGCTCAGACCGAAGGAAACCGACTCCTTGAGATGGGCACCACGCTAAATGGCTCAGTGATCGGGCAGGATGACGCCATCAAGAAAGTAGTGAAAGCTATCCAACGCAACCGTATCGGATTAAAGGATCCGGATAAACCTATCGGTGTATTCATGTTCCTCGGTCCTACGGGTGTCGGCAAGACCCATCTTGCAAAGAAACTTGCCGAATATCTATTCGACTCTTCAGATGCATTGATACGAGTAGATATGAGCGAGTTCATGGAGAAGTTTACAGTCAGCCGTCTTGTCGGCGCCCCTCCGGGATACGTAGGCTATGAAGAAGGTGGTCAGCTTACAGAAAAGGTTCGTCGCCGTCCTTATTCAGTAGTGCTCCTCGATGAGATAGAGAAGGCCCATCCTGACGTATTCAACCTGCTCCTTCAGGTTATGGACGAAGGGCGTCTTACTGATTCTCTCGGCCGACGCATCGACTTTAAGAACACCATCATCATCATGACGTCTAACGTCGGAAGCCGTCAGCTGAAAGATTTTGGCACAACCGGAGTAGGTTTCAACACCGTTGCTGACGATAAGAAGCAGGCTCAGGGAGTTATCTCAAAAGCACTCAACCGAGCTTTCTCTCCTGAATTCCTCAACCGTATCGACGACATTGTGATGTTCGATCAGCTTGATAAGGAAGCGATATTCAAGATCATCGATGTTGAACTCGCAGATTTCTACGGACGTGTCATGAAACTCGGCTACGAGCTGAAACTCTCTGATGAAGCCAAAGAGTTTATCGCAGAGAAGGGCTATGACAAGAATTTCGGTGCACGCCCGCTAAAGCGAGCCATCCAGAAGTATCTCGAAGACGACCTCGCAGAGCTGCTGCTGAAACTCAACGCCGAAGGCAAACTTGGTGGCGTGATAGAAGTGAGCAGAAAGGATCCGGATTCCGTACGTCTTGAATTTGACTACAAAGATCCTTGCGCATAATTTACAAAGGACCCTGTATTTTTCAACAGGGTCCTTTCTTTTTTTCTTTTTTACCTCACAATTTGCATATCTAAGTTTTTTTAGTTAATTTTGTAGGTTGAAAAGATTAGGCAAGATACTGACATGACTATTGACGAAGATAAGATTATTCCGGTCAATATTGAATCGGAAATGAAAA
>CAZDVP010000173.1:0-2721 GCA_964508865.1 uncultured Bacteroides sp.
GTTAGGCAACGGTCTGCAAAACCGTGTACAGCAGTTCGAATCTGCTTGGGACCTCCAAAAGACGCAGAAAGCCGCCTGATTTTCATCAGGCGGCTTTCTTTTGTGGGATTTCGAACGGTGGATTACTTCTTGTTGCCGAAGTAGCGCTGGTAGAGACCGGCAAAGCCGCGGCCGTGGCGGGCTTCGTCTTTGGCCATTTCGTGAACGGTGTCGTGGATGGCGTCGAGGTTAGCCTTTTTGGCGTTGGCGGCAATGCGCATCTTGTCGGCGTTGGCACCGGCTTCAGCGTGCATGCGCTTTTCGAGGTTGGTCTTGGTGTCCCAAACAACGTCGCCCAGCAGTTCGGCGAACTTGGCAGCGTGTTCTGCTTCTTCGAAAGCGTAGCGCTTGAAGGCTTCGGCGATTTCGCTGTAGCCTTCGCGGTCGGCCTGGCGCGACATTGCCAGATACATGCCGACTTCGGTGCATTCGCCCAGGAAGTGGTTGTTGAGGTCCTGAATCATTTCTTCGTCGGCACCTTCTTTGGCAACACCGATAACGTGTTCGGTCACGAAGTTGAGCATGTCGCCTTCGTTGAGTTCTTCAAATTTCGACTTGGGGGCGCCGCAGGTGGGGCACTTTTCGGGAGCTTCGTCGCCTTCGTGGATGTAGCCGCAAACGGTGCAGATAAATTTCTTTTTCATAATTTGGTTATTTTTTGAGGGTTAAGGGTTTGTTGTTGGTTAGGTAAAGTATAACGCCCGGAGGCCGCGATTAGTTCTTGGCGGCGATAACTTCAACTTCGAGCAGAACCTGCTTGGGCAGTTCCTTAACGGCAACGGCCGAACGGGCGGGGAAGGGAGCGGTGAAGGCTTCGGCATAAACTTCGTTCATGGGAACGAACAGGCTCATGTCGGCAAGGAAAACGGTGGTTTTCACAACGTTGTCCATGGTCAGGCCGGCTGCGGCGAGAACGGCTTTGACGTTGGCAAGGCTCTGGCGGGCCTGGGCGGTGATGCCTTCGGGGATTTCGCCGGTTGCGGGATTAACGGGAATCTGGCCGGAGATGAAAACGAACTGGCCGGCATCGATGGCCTGGCTGTAGGGGCCGATTGCACCGGGAGCGTTGGTGGTGGAAATTACTTGTTTCATTTTGGTTTATTTTTAAGGGGATTTAATGTTAATTTTTGATTCGGGTTGAGCCGAGGCGCTCGAGGGTCAGGGTGCCCAGGGTTTCGCCGGCGGCTAAAAGGGAGGCATCGTCGGCGCGGTCGAGAATATCAACGAGTGCCTTGAAATCTGAATTAAAGGCGCTGATGAAGCCCGAAGTGCCATGGTTGCGGAAGGCATCGACGGCCTGCCCCACGGTCATCTGCGAGAGTTCGCGGGCCGGCTGGAAGCGAACAACATCAGAGCGATTCGGAGGCATAACCCTGCAAACCAGGCCCATTTCCTCCATTTCGCTCAATAGAATCTGAATCAGGCGCAGCGGAACACCAAACGAGCGCTCCAGATCGGAGGCCGAGAGCGGCTCCATGCCCCGGGCATAGCGCTGCACCATAATGGCCAGCAGGCCAACTCCGATGCGGCGGCGATAGTTGAACGAAATGCCATAAACGTCCTCTTCCAGCGCATAATCCGAAATGCTCTGGGCGGAATAGCAGAGCAGCGCGCCGGTCAGAGTAAACAGCCAGACCAGCTGAAGCCAAATCAGCAGCAACGGCAGGAACGCAAAGCCTCCATAAATGGCATTATACTTGCTGACGTAGATCTGGCCGCTGACAAACAGCCACTGCAAAACCTGATAGGCAATGCCGGCAAGCACCCCGGCGGGCAGGGCGTTTTTGAACTTGACTTTGGTATTGGGCACGAGCATATAAACGCCCGTGAAAAAAATCCATATCAGAACCACCGAAGCCACATCGAGACTCACCGACAGCAGCGGCGTCATGAACGGCAGCGTATCCTCGACGGTCGACGACATAAAGGCCGTCAGTCCCGAGCCGCAAACCATAATCACCGGCAGGATGATAAAAATTGCCGTATAGTCGGTTATCTTGCGCCAGAGCGTGCGGCCATGCTTGATGCCCCAGATGCGGTTAAACGCATCTTCGACCGACGAAATCAGCGAAATCAACGTCCAGAGCAAAACGACTATGCCCACTCCGACAAACAACCCCTCCGAAGCCTGCGCCAGATAGGAATCAACAAACCGCAGGGCAACCTCCAGCGCATGGCGCTGCGAAGGGAAGTAGTTAAACAACTGTGAAGTCAGAATGTTCTGAAAACCGAAGCCGCGCCCAATGGCAAAAATCAGCGCCAGAATCGGCACCATAGCCAGCAGCAGTCGGTAGGTCAAGGCGCAGGCGGTTGACTGCAAATCGGCCGAAAGAAAAGACTTGACGGTCAGATTCAAAGTCTTTACCAGACGCACCGACAAGGAATTACGCCGGTCGTGCCATACGCCAACGAGCGCATAGTTCCAGGCCTTGCGGATTCGACGGCGCCAAAGGCCAATCCGAGCCGCCAGAGTCGACTTTTCCTTCTTCTTCGTCATTGCCTGCAAAGTTACAATTTTTTTTCAAAACTCCAAAATCCACGCAATAGCTATGATAGCTACCTTAGCTAAAATAGCTATTTTAGCTATTTTTTGCGCGCTGCGCGCAAAAAATAGAGCCGGACTCGGTGGGAGTCCGGCTCTGAGGGAAGGGGCGGTTACCTACTCTCCCGCTTTCGCAGTAC
>CAZDVP010000174.1:0-2715 GCA_964508865.1 uncultured Bacteroides sp.
ATAACCCAGCGCGTCGGCATGGTCCGCATCAACATAAGGCGCAATCGCCAGCACGGGATTCGACAATGTTTCGGCAGTTGCATCATCGATCAGTGAGATTGCAAAGTGCGACGGCTGATCGTTCGGCGACCAGCGGACTGCACCATCCCAATTGGCTCCATGAATGGCGTTGTTGTTTGGTGAACTGCCGGAAAATGAAGTTTCTACAAGTGCAAAGTAATTCGAATCAGTTGGGCGGATTTCATAATGGCCGGCTTCTTCAAGGCTTTCAACCATCGGAATTCTTACGTCAATACCATTATTGTTAGTGCCTCCTGTTGTTGGAAGTGCGCCGATATAGAGGCCGGTATATTCATTCAGGAATGACCACTGATTGTATTCGCCTTCGTGCTTTATGAGTTTCCAGGCAATTTGCCAGCTATCGTCTTTTGGAGTGCAGCCAACAACCGGTTCGTTGTTAAACGTGCTCGGATAGATTTTGGCGGTTCCGTTATTGCGCGAGCGGTTCGTAAAGATTACTTGATCTCCATTATTAAAGAATGATGCGAGAAGATCCAGATTATTAAGCATTGCATTGATGTCAACACCGGCCTTACCGAAATCAGCTTTCTCCAGCTCTTCGATTTTGGATGAAACTGTGCTTGCTGATTCATGGTCAGCGTTGGCTGCTAACCAAGCTTTGGCTTGAGAGATAACTCGGTAATACGAGTTATTGCCGGTGGCAAAACCGTTACCATCGACAGCATTGTCGCAAAAAAACGCTGTTTTATTCTTATTATATGCCGTGAGGTCATAAACCATAAACCACATTGTGCCGCAATCCCAATTATTGCCGGAGCTTAGCCACCAGCCGCCAATGCCGTTGCTAAAGTGGTTCAACCAGGTGTAACTGTTGTTTTCAGCGTCGGAATTGCCAATGCCTACCGGGCCATATGGGCTCTTTACGGCTTTGAATATGCCCGCTTCTGATTCCGACGACGTAAAGCTACCTAACGAGCTTTGAACCATGGGCTCAAGGTATTTATCAGCTTCGAGAGAATAGATTTTAAAGTTTCCATCCGTGCCTACGGGAATTTGAATAAAATTTCCGCGGATGGTTCCATTGTGTTGTAGCTGGGTGCCATTAGTAAATGCCCAGTGGCCTTCATTGCGGGCGCTATTCAGTTTGAAAATGGGGCCGGGTATTTCAGATGCTTCATTGGTGAAACCGGTAATATTTCCATTTTCTTCACTAAGTTCATAGAACTCAATTGTGTGGCCGTAGGAATTAGTGCCGGCGCTACCCCAGCCAACCATAGGGTAAGGGATGTCGTTGCCGTCCCAGTGGGGGGTGCTGTTTTCTGAGCCATTGCTGCTGACGGCAAACTGATCAGCAGCACCTTCCGGGTGGCTGATGATGTAGAAAGTGCCTTTGTCGGCTGAGTCTGCGGTTGTATAGACGGAGTAACCATGTTGAACGTTGCGCATGTATTTACCAGTTGCAACGTTTTGGAAATGGTAGACGGTAGTGCCTGCTTCATCGGTTGACGTGGTCACGTACCATGCGTGTAGCGGGCTAAGATTTTTTGCTTCTTCGGGCGATACGTGAGTGCCGCAAACTTCGTTGCCGCTGTCGTAGCGGAACGCGTGACGCGCGGAGTTCGCATCTCGAATCAGGTAGTACTTACCGTTTTCCGGTAGCACCGAAGTTGCACTGCCCACGGTGCCCTTCATAATTGGGTACTCGTAGGCCATAGCGGATGATGCCACGAGGCTCATGGCCGCAGCCGCTGCAATCTTGAGTAGTTTTTTCATGTTGTTTTGAATGAGTGATATTAGTTAGTAAGAGTGTTTTTTGAGGTATATGCGTGAAAAAGAGCGCTCCGCGGGGAGCGATTTTGGGCTATAGACCCGCGCAAATTTAATAAAAACCCGCCAAACTACCCCCCCCGAAAAGTTAAACTTTGTTAAAATTGCGCGCCCCCTCGGCCCCTCCCCCTCCCTCCCCACAAGGGAGGCTTCTTTTTCGCGTCATTGGGCTCCCTCCCTTGAGGGGAGGGATGGGGTGGGGCTTGGTCACCCGCGGGAGCGGGTGGGGGTATAATGGCCCGGGGTGAAACCCCGGGATTAGGCGCGACCACCCGCCCCGCACCCGCAGGCGCGGGTGCGAGTATGTGGGCTTGTGCTCGCACACGCTCCTGCGCGTGAGTGGCTTACATTGTGGGTTCGGGAAGGTCAAAGGTGGTTGGGGAAACGCCCATTGAGATGAGCCATTGCTCGTATTCCTCTCGGAAGGTTCGGACGCGGTGGTGTTCCCATTGGTTTTCGATGTAGCGCTTAACGTCGGGCAGGGCGCTGGGCGAATATGAGATGCGGGCGCCGCCGCGTTGCCATTCAAATCGTCCTTGGGTCAAGCGTTGCTCGTTGAGCCAGCGCGACGATTCGCTTTTGAGACGCCTGACGATGTCGGCGTCGGCCACGAGCCCGCGCGTGCTGTAGAGAACGTGAACGTGGTCTTTGGCGCCATTGATTTTCAGGGGTTGCACCCCTTCAATGTCTTTGAGGATTGTTGCCATAATGGCATATAGGTTATTGGCCCACCGCTGGTCGATGAGCCCGAGGCGATATTTCACGCCGAAAACGGCCATTATGTATTGTTGTGTAAGCGTGTTCATCACCACAAATTTAACCATATTCCCCGATATGCGCAAGCCATTCGCAATAAATTCCACCCGC
>CAZDVP010000175.1:0-2711 GCA_964508865.1 uncultured Bacteroides sp.
TCCTCCGACCCCGCCTACTTCAACTCCAACCTCGCCCGCCAAGAAATCTAACCCTCCCCTCTTGCTTTTCTCCCGCCCTTTTACTATCTTTGCAAATCGAAAGTCAGACTTTCGATTTGCATGAAATAAACACAACATTCTGATTATGGGCTACTTTATACCGCGCAAAATAACACCTGCAATACTCGATGCAGCAAAATTCTACTCTGTAATCATAATTACAGGGCCACGTCAGACCGGAAAAACAACTCTGGCTAAACACCTTTGGGCGGACTTTACGTTCGTTAATATGGAGGATATGGCAACCCGCCAAAGAGCCGTTGACGACATAAACAGTTTTTTGGATTCATTGGGGGAACACGCCGTAATTGACGAAGTTCAACGTATGCCAGAACTTCTTTCGGCCATACAGGTCAGGGTTGACTCAAACCCAAATCTCCGTTATGTTCTTACCGGCAGCAATAATTTTTCGCTTTTACACTCCAGTATGCAATCCCTGGCCGGACGAGCCGCGCTATTTACTCTTCTGCCCTTTTCTTTCAAGGAGTTATCGCCCGAGTTACTTAATGCGTCCACTCCTGAACTTATGCAACGCGGATTTTACCCCGCAACGATAGCTAACGGTCAGTCTCCTTTAATGTTCTATAAGAACTATTATGCGACATATATTGAACGTGACATCCGGAATCTGGCCCAGATTCAGATGTTGGATCAGTTTCAACGTTTCATGCGCCTTTGTGCGGGTCGCTGTTCAACTGAAATAAATCGCGCTGCAATTGGTGTTGAAGCCGGAGTAACCGCTCCAACAATCGACAAATGGATTTCGCTGCTGAAAGCATCATACATAGTTTTCACATTACCCCCATATTTTGCAAATATCAATAAGCGGCTGACGAAGTCTCCGAAACTCTATTTCTATGATACCGGCCTGCTCTGCTTCCTGCTTGGAATTGAAGAACCCCGGCAGTTGGAAACGCATCCGCTACGAGGAGCGATTTTTGAGAATCTCGCTGTTGCTGAATTGCTTAAGGATAGGTTCAACGCCGACCGGCAACCGAACTTATATTTCTATCGCGAGAATTCAGGCCGGGAAGTCGACATTATTCAAGATTTTCCCGACGGGTTGAAACTATTTGAAATAAAGGCATCCAAAACTTATCAGGCCGCTTTTTCCGACAATATGAAGTATCTTGCCAACATTCTTCCGAATGTGGCAACTTCTACCGTGGTCTACGACGGCGATTCTTTCCCTCCGTCAATCCTCAACGTCCGCTCCCTCTGAACAGTAGAGTCGGGGGGGAGGTCAGTCGATGGGTTGGAGTTTGATGCCGAGGGCCATTTTGCGGGTGATTTCGGGCGAGCCTTTAACGAAGACGGTGCCCGGGCCGGTACCCAAAATTTTCAGCTGTCCGGTGGCATAAACTCCTATGTTGCCGGTGCCGGTCAGTTTGACCTTGGCCTGGGTGGCCTTTACGCCGTCGGCTTCGATGGTGCCGACGCCGGCCATGCGTATGACTTCTTCGTCGGCGCGTCCGTGAACGGCCAGGGTGCCCCGGCCGGTGATGAGATCAACGTTGAGTTTTTCGGTGTCGATGCCGCGCACGCTCAGATAGCCGTTGCCGATAAGGCGGGCGGTGAATGAGGGCACGTTGGTGGCGGTTATGACGCGCACTATTGAGTCGCCCTCGTTGGAAACTTCGGTCAGATAGTTGGTGTAGACCTTTACCTGCGGCAGGTTCGCGGGCACGGGCAGGACGCCTTGGCGCATGTCGTCGGGCAGGCGCAGCCGCAGCTTGAGCTTATGGCCGGAGGTCAATGCTTCAATCCACGAAATCTGGGCCGCGTTGGGCGCGTCAATAGTTATGTAGCCAACCGAGTCGGGGTTGTAGACGCAGTCAACGTTGAGCGGGCCGAGCACCCTGATTTTCTGGAAGCGTTCAACCTTCAGGGTCTGCGTTTCAGCTGCCGAAGTCAGTGCCGACAGCAGTATGATTGTGAGGGACAGGAGTTTCTTGAACATTGTAGTATTGTTGTTCGATTTGGTCTATTAGTTTGAGCAGTGAGTCGGGGTCGGGGGTCTGGAGCAGGGCAATGCGCGTTTGGCGGAAGTTGGGAATGCCCTTGAACAGCGGCGTTACGGCCAGGTGGCGGCGAATGTGGAGAATGCCGCGAACGGGGTCGATGCGCTCAACGCTTTCGTTAATCTGGCGGCGCAGATAGTCAAACTGGCGGTGAACGTCGATTGGTTGGCCTGTTTTCAGCTCGCTGAAAATCCAGGGCGCGCCTATGGCGGCGCGGCCAACCATAACGCCGTCGACTCCATAGTGGTCAAAAGCCCGGCGCACCTGTTGGCGCGTTGCAATGTCGCCGTTGCCGATAAGGGGTATGCGAAGCCGCGGGTTTTCCTTGACTCTCGCAATCATTTCCCAGTCGGCCTGGCCGGTATACATTTGCGAGCGCGTGCGGCCATGGACGGTCAGCGCCGCTATGCCGCAGTCCTGGAGCTGCTCGGCGAGTTCAACGATGATTTTGTTTTCGCAGTCCCAGCCAAGGCGGGTTTTGACCGTTACGGGAATTTTGACGGCGTTGACAACCGCGCGGGTGATTTCGAGCATTTTCGGCACATTGCGCAGCAGTCCGGCTCCGGCGCCTTTGCCGGCCACTTTCTTGACCGGACAGCCGAAGTTGATGTCGAGAATGTCGGGCCGGGC
>CAZDVP010000176.1:0-2706 GCA_964508865.1 uncultured Bacteroides sp.
GCAAAGATAGTGAAAATGCTCTTTGGAAACAACATTTTTATGAAAAAATGCTCTTTTGAGATGGCATTTTTTTACCGGAGGAGTTTGCGGAGGAGGGCGGCGAGGGCGTAGAGGGTGACCTGGAGGGCGACGATGAGGGCTGAGGCGGGAACGTTGACGGCGGTTGCGAGCATCAGGCCGCCAATGGAGCCGAGGGCGCTGATGCCTACGGCGGCGGGAATCATTGCTCGCAGGCGGCGGGTGAAGAGTTCGGCGGTTAGTGGCGGCAGCGAGAGCATGGACATCAGCAGCATCATGCCGACGCAGCGAATCATCAGAACGATGCCCACGGCCACGAACAGGGTCATCAGGCCGTTCCAGAACCAGGCGCGAACGCCGATAACGCTCATGAAGTCGGGGTCGAAGGCGCAGGCCTGAATGCGCCGGAACCAAACGGTTACGACGATGATGAGGGCGGCCGCAAAGAGCCCGAGCAGCTGCAGGTCGAGCGCGGTTATGGTCAGGATGCTGCCGAACAGAAAGGCGTTGAGTTCGGGCACCGCGCCGGGCGAGAGGAACACGAAAGTAACGCCGATGGCCATGCCGGCAGCCCAGACAACGGCTATGGCGGAGTCTTCGCGCACGCGCCCGCGGGCACCGAGCGCCTGCACTCCTAAGGCGGAGGCCACGGCGAAGACCATTGCCATGAGCAGCGGGGGCCAGCCCATGAAGTAGCCCAGGCCGAGGCCGCCGAAGCATGCGTGGGTAATGCCGCCGGAAATGGAAACCAGGCGGCGGGTGACTATGTAGCTGCCCAGAATGCCGCCGACTATGCTCAGAATGGCGATTCCGAGCAGGGCGTTGCGGAAAAACGTGTAGTCGAGCAGTTCAAGCATCGGCGGTTTGGGCGGGTTCTTCAATGGTGAAACCTATGGCGCGCAGGTGGTTCCAGAATTGGGGATAGGATTTGCTGACCACCTGGGCGTTGTTGATGCGCAGGCCGGGAAAGAAGAGCGCGGCCGGGGCGAAGGCCATTGCCATGCGGTGGTCCTGGTAGGTTTCAATGGGTTCGATCGTTTCGCCGGGGTCGAAGCGCGCTCCGAGCCAGTTGAGGGTTCCGGGTTCGGTGGCGTCGGTTATGAATCCGAGTTTCGAGAGCTCCATTTGCAGCGCGGCGATGCGGTCGGTTTCTTTGATCCGGAGGCTTTCGAGGCCGCTGAAGCGGAAGGGGAGGGAGAGCAGGCAGCAGGTCACGGCCATAGTTTGCGCCAGGTCGGGATTATTGGAGAAGTCAACGTTGAGCTGCGAGCCGGCGTCGGGGGTCAGCTGGAGTTCGAGGTCGCCGTTGGGCAGAAATTCGCGTCCCAGGCCGGTCACGGCGAAGAAGTCGCCAACGGCCGAGTCGCCCTGGAGCGACTTGGGGAAGAGTCCGCGCAGCGTTACCGGTTCGGCGGCTATGGCGGCGATTTCGAACCAGTAGGATGCGGCGCTCCAGTCGGCTTCGACTTCGGGCAGGGTCGGCTGATAGGGCGCGTAGGCAACTGAAATTTCGCCGGTGGCGTCGTTGAAGGCCGATTCCACTCCCGCCTGCTTCATCATTTCGAGGGTCATTTGAATGTAGGGCTGCGAAATGATGCGGCCTTTCAGGCGCAGGGTCAGTCCGTTTTGCATCGTTGGGCCTACCATGAGCAGGGCCGAAACGAACTGCGAGCTGACCGAGGCGTCGAGTTCCACGTTTCCGCCTTCGAGCATGCGGCCGCGGATTCGCAGGGGCGGGAAGCCTTCGGCGCCGCAATAGTCAATGTCGGCGCCGAGCGCGCGCAGGGCGTTGACCAGCGGGGCGATTGGGCGCTGGCGCATGCGCTCGGAGCCGTCGAGGGTGATTTCGCAGCCGGGCCGGGTTGCGAAATAGGCTGTCAGAAAGCGCATTGCCGTTCCGGCGGCTCCAACGTTGACAGTGGAGCCTGAAGGGGCCTGCAGTCCGCCGAGCAGGGCGTCGGTGTCGTCGCAGTCGGCCACCCGCGCGGGGAGTTTTGCTCCCGGGGTGAGGGCGGCGATTATGAGCTGGCGGTTTGATTCGCTTTTGCTCAGCGGCAGTTGAACCGGCTCTTGGTTGAGCATTTCGGGCGGGGTTATGATGAAGTCCATGGGGCGAAGTGGCTGGGGTTAAAATTAGGGACGCGCCGCCGCGGGCACGTCCCTATATACCTTGCGGGAATAACTAAGGGAGGGGAGGTTATTCGGCGTATTTCTTGACGATAACGGTTGCGTTGTGGCCACCGAAGCCGAACACGTTGCTCAGGGCGGTGTTGACGGTGCGCTGCTGAGCTTTGTTGAAGGTCAGGTTGAGGCCTTCGGGCAGGTTGGGGTCAACGTCGTCGTCGGCATGGTTGATGGTGGGGGGCACGATGTTGTTTTCAACGGCCTTGACTGAGAAGATGGCTTCCAGGGCGCCGGTTGCGCCGAGCAGGTGGCCGGTCATTGATTTGGTCGAGGAAATGTTGAGGTCTTTTGCGTGGTCGCCAAACACACCGACAATTGCCTTGAGTTCCGAAATGTCGCCAACGGGGGTTGAGGTGCCGTGGGCGTTGACGTAGTCAATGTCTTCGGGTTTGAGGCCGGCGTCTTCCAGAGCGTTGCGCATCGAGAGCATTGCGCCGAGGCCTTCGGGATGGGTTGCGGTGATGTGGTGAGCGTCGGCGCTCATGCCGCCGCCAACAACTTCGG
>CAZDVP010000177.1:0-2685 GCA_964508865.1 uncultured Bacteroides sp.
ATTGTGCGTGAACCGCGGGGAAGTGCCCGGTTGATGAAAAGTTCGGTGACGTCGCAGATGATAACGGCTTTGCGATAGACGTTCCAGCTGGTGTAGTCGCCGGCGAGTTTCAGGAATGCGGGCATGGTTTTATAAGTTTTATAAGATTTATAAATTTTATAAGATTGATAGTTGGTAGCAGGTATGATTTGCGGAGCGCTTGGGGGCGCTCCGCAAGGGGGGGTTAGTTGATTTCGGCGAGGTCGGGGTCGAGGATTTCGAGCATCTTGATCGCCGAGAGCGGTATGCGGGTGCCGGGTCCGAAGATAGCGGCAACGCCGGCGCGATAGAGGAAGTCGTAGTCCTGGGCGGGAATAACGCCGCCGGCGGTTACGAGGATGTCTTCGCGGCCGAGTTTTTTTAGTTCTTCGATAACCTGGGGCACGAGGGTTTTGTGGCCTGCTGCCAGGGAGCTTACGCCGAGAATGTGCACGTCGTTTTCAACGGCCATGCGGGCTGCTTCGGCGGGAGTCTGGAACAGGGGGCCCATGTCGACGTCGAAGCCGCAGTCGGCATAGCCGGTGGCAACGACTTTGGCGCCGCGGTCGTGGCCGTCCTGGCCCATTTTGGCAATCATGATGCGAGGCTGGCGGCCTTCGCGTTTGGCGAATTCGGCGGTCAGTTTGCGAGCGCGGGCGAATTCGGGGTCGTTTTTGGTTTCGTCGGAGTACACGCCTGAAATGGTTTTGATTTCTGCTTTATAGCGACCAACAACTGCTTCGCAGGCGTCGGAGATTTCGCCGAGGGTGGCGCGATGGCCGGCGGCTTTGACTGCGAGTTCGAGGAGGTTGCCTTTTTTGGTGCGAACGCATTCGGTGATTGCTTCGAGGTCGGCCTTGACTTGGGCTTCGTCGCGGTGGGCTTTGACTTCGTTGAGTCGTTCGATCTGCTCTTTGCGCACCTGGGTGTTGTCGATTTCGAGAATATCGATGGGGTCTTCGTGGTCGAGGCGGTATTTGTTGATGCCAACAATGGTTTGACGGCCGGAGTCGATGCGGGCCTGAGTGCGGGCTGCGGCTTCTTCGATGCGGAGTTTGGGCAGACCGGTTTCAATGGCTTTGGCCATGCCGCCGAGTTTTTCGATTTCCTGAATGTGGGCCCATGCGCGGCGGGCAATCATGTCGGTCAGGGCTTCTACGTAGTAGGAACCGCCCCAGGGGTCGATTTCCTTGGTGATGTAGGTTTCTTCCTGAATGTAGATCTGGGTGTTGCGCGCAATGCGGGCGGAGAAGTCGGTTGGCAGGGCAATTGCTTCGTCCAGTGCGTTGGTGTGGAGGCTCTGGGTGTGGCCGAGTGCGGCGCCCATGGCTTCGATGCATGTGCGGCCAACGTTGTTGAAGGGGTCCTGTTCGGTGAGCGACCAGCCGGAGGTTTGCGAGTGGGTGCGCAGAGCCAGCGATTTGGGGTTCTTGGGGTTGAATTGCTTAACTATCTTGGCCCAGAGCATGCGGGCGGCACGCATTTTGGCGATTTCCATGAAGAAGTTCATGCCGATAGCCCAGAAGAACGACAGGCGCGGGGCGAAGGCGTCGATGTCCATGCCGGCGTTGACGCCTGCGCGGAGATATTCGAGGCCGTCGGCCAGGGTGTAGGCCAGTTCGATGTCGGCGGTGGCGCCGGCTTCCTGCATGTGGTAGCCCGAAATCGAAATGGAGTTGAATTTGGGCATGTTCTGCGAGGTGTATTCGAAAATATCGGCAATGATTCGCATCGAGAATTCCGGCGGATATATATAGGTGTTGCGCACCATGAATTCCTTGAGGATGTCGTTTTGAATCGTGCCGGCCATTTCTTCGAGTTTGGCACCCTGTTCGAGGCCTGCGTTGATGTAGAAGGCCAGAACGGGGAGAACGGCGCCGTTCATGGTCATGGAAACCGACATTTTGTTCAGGGGAATGCCGTCGAAGAGCACTTCCATGTCGTCGAGCGAGCAGATGCTGACGCCGGCTTTGCCAACGTCGCCAACAACGCGTTCGTGGTCGGCGTCATAGCCGCGGTGTGTTGCAAGGTCAAAGGCCACGCTCAGACCCTTCTGGCCCGAGGCGAGGTTGCGGCGATAAAAGGCGTTGGATTCGGCTGCGGTCGAGAAGCCGGCATACTGGCGGATGGTCCAGGGGCGCATGGCATACATGCCGCTATATGGGCCACGCAGGTAGGGGGGCAGACCGGCAACGTAGTCGAGATGCTCCAGACCCTGAAGGTCTTCCTTGGTGTAGATGGGTTTAACGGTGATGCGCTCGGGGGTGAGCCAGTCTTCGCCGACGGCCGCGGTGGCGGCAGCTTTGGCTTCGGGAGCGGTTACTTCCGCAATGTTGATATTGCTAAAATCAGGTTTCATGGCTTATCGGAGAAGTTTGGCGTTAAATTCGCGGAGCGTTTCAAGAACGTTGCTGCGAACGTGAATGAAGTTCTCAATACCCTGAGCCTTGAGCTCATCGGTGCATGCCGGAGCGCCGGCAACAACGAATTCGGCTTTGCCGTTGAGCAGCTTGAAGGCTTCGGGAGCATACTGGGCATATTCGTCGTCGCTGGAGCAGAGCACAACAATGTCGGCTCCGGCTTTCAACGCGGCGTCGACGCCTTCGGCAACAGTGGGGAAGCCGTTGTTGTCGATAATCTCATAGCCGGCGCAGCCGAAGAAGTTGC
>CAZDVP010000178.1:0-2683 GCA_964508865.1 uncultured Bacteroides sp.
AGATGCTGATTTTTACTTCGCCCGACATGAAGCAGTGGACCCTGCAGAGCAGCTTCGGCAAGGGCATGGGCGCGCAAGAGGGCGTGTGGGAATGCCCTGACCTGATGGAAGTGCCCGTTGAGGGTACCGACCGGACGAAATGGGTGCTTTTCTGCAACATCAATCCCGGCGGCCCCTTTGGCGGCAGCGGTATTCAATATTTCGTCGGCGACTTCGACGGCAAGACTTTCACGGCCGATACGGATGCCGACGGCAATGTGCCGACCAAGTGGCTCGACCATGGCAAGGATAACTATGCCATCGTCAGCTGGAGCGATGCCCCAGATGGCCGCCGAACAACCATTGGCTGGATGAGCAACTGGCAGTATGCCGCCGAGGTGCCGACCCAGCAGTTCCGCTCGGCCAACACTCTGCCGCGCGAAATCAGCCTTTTCGAGGGCCCTGACGGCCAGTTCTACGCGGCTTCCACGCCCTCGCCCGAACTGACTGCCCTGCGCTCTAAACTGGTTGTGAACTCGAAATCCATTTCAGCCAACGGCCGCGGCAAAACAATTGCCCTCCCGTCGGAAAACGATGGCATTTGCGAAATCCTCCTGGAACTGGAACCGGCCAAAGCCTCCGGCGTTTCGCTCACTCTGAGCAACGACAAGGGCGAAAAATCGGTGCTGACCTATAATCCTGCCGACGAAACGCTGGCGTTCGACCGGCGCGAAAGCGGCCTGGTGGATTTCAGCCAGGATTTCCCGGCCGTTACCGTAACGCCCACTTTCAGCAACGGCTCTGCGCTGCAGCTGCGCATATTCGTTGACCGCTCGAGCATCGAAGTGTTTGCCAACGGCGGCAAGGGAGTGATGACCAACCTCGTGTTCCCCACCGTTCCCTACTCTAAACTAACCATTGCAGCCCAGGGAGGCAACGCAAAAGTAAAGAACCTTAAAGTATATTCTATAACCCCTGAAAAATAATTTTTTGAAATGGAAAACAACAACATTGTCAGCGACCGCAAGGGGCATCTGGTTCAGATGATTCCCGTGATGCTCTGCTTCTTCGCCATGGGCTTCGTCGATCTGGTCGGCACGGCTTCGAACTATGTTCAGAAAGACCTCGGACTGACCGATTCGCAGGCCAATCTGTTCCCCTCGCTGGTATTCTTCTGGTTCCTGATTTTCTCGGTGCCCACCGGCATGCTGATGAACAAAATCGGCCGCAAGAAAACAGTGCTCATCAGCCTTATCGTCACCGCCATATCTCTGATTATTCCGGTGACCGGCGATAGCTACAACATCATGCTCATCTCCTTTTCGCTGCTGGGCATAGGTAACGCCATTATGCAGACTTCGCTCAACCCCCTGGTGACTAACCTTATCAGCGGCGACAAACTGGCATCGACCCTCACCTTCGGCCAGTTCGTAAAAGCCATTGCTTCATTCCTCGCTCCGGTGCTCGCCGCTTGGGGTGCAACAACCTTTATGCCGACCTTCGGCCTGGGCTGGCGCTCGCTCTTTGCAATCTACGCAGTGATCAGCTTCCTGTCGATTTCCCTGCTGGCCGCAACGCCTATTCAAGAAGAAAAACCCGACAAGGCCTCCGGCATCGGCGAGTGCATCAAACTGCTCGGCCGCCCGTTCATTCTGCTTTGCTTCCTCGGAATCATGTGTCATGTCGGCATCGATGTCGGCACCAACACAACCGCCCCAAAAATCCTGATGGAGCGCCTGAGCCTCCCGCTCGAAGAAGCAGGCTTCGCCACCGGCATCTACTTCATTTTCCGCACCGCCGGCTGCTTTATCGGCGCATTCTTGCTGCGCTCAATGTCGCCCAAACTCTTTTTCGGCCTCAGCGTTGCCATGATGCTGATTGCAATGATCATGCTCTTCGTTTGCCACTCGCTGATTCCCATCTATATCGGCATCGCCCTGATTGGCTTCGGTAATTCAAACGTTTTCTCCGTTATATTCTCGCAGGCGCTGATTCAGACCCCCAACGAAAAGAACGAAGTTTCGGGCCTGATGATTATGGGCCTCTTTGGCGGCACTGTTTTCCCTCTGGCCATGGGCTACGCAGCCGATGCCGTAGGTCAGGTAGGCGCAGTTGCCGTAATGACCGTTGGCGTTGTTTATCTCCTCTACTATACTCTTAAAATCAAATAAATATAATATCATGAAAGGAAATGTAATCGGAATGGGCGAAGCCCTGTGGGATATCCTCCCTGAAGGCAAAAAAATCGGCGGCGCTCCTGCCAACTTCGCCTACCATGTATCGCAGTTCGGTCTGCCCAGCTGCGTTGTCAGCGCCATAGGCGACGACCCCCTCGGCCATGAAATCATTGAAAACTTCGATGAAAAAGGCCTCACTCACCATATTGCAACCGTTCCTTACCCGACCGGCACCGTGCAGGTCGAAATCGACCAGGCCGGCGTTCCGCAATATGAAATCAAAGAAAACGTTGCCTGGGATAATATTCCCTACACCGAACAACTCGAAAGCCTGGCCAAAACAACCAAAGCCGTTTGCTTCGGCTCGCTGGCCCAGCGCAACATCGTTTCGCGAACAACCATTAACCGCTTTCTCGACGCTATTCCCGCCGACAACGACCCCCTGATTGTTTTCGACGTCAACCTCCGCCAGGGATTCTACAACAAAGAAATCCTCTGCAACTCCATGGAGCGCTGCAACATCCTCA
>CAZDVP010000179.1:0-2663 GCA_964508865.1 uncultured Bacteroides sp.
AGGTGTCGAGCTCGTTGAAGTAGCTGACGCGCAGGGCCAGATAGGTGTTGGCAAAAAGCTTGACTGCCTCAGCCTCCTTCATGCCCATAAACAGGGTAGGGATATCTTCCTTCAAGGCCCCGTGCTGCAAAAGGGCGGCAAATGTGCGTGCTGCCTCTTCGAGCTTGGGCACATCGGCTATGCGCAGAATCGCCTCGTTTTCAGCGTCAAACTGTGGGTCGCTGATGATTTTGGGAGTGCCAACGATGATGCGCGACGGATAGAGATTGTCGAACAAAGCCTTGGATTCTCGCAAAAATTCCGGTGAGAAAATCAGGTTGAGCCGTTTAACCCCCTTGGCGGCATATTTCAGGTAGAGCGAGCGGCAGTAGCCAACCGGAATCGTTGACTTGATAACCATAACCGCATCGGGGTTGACCGACAGAACCAGGTCGATAACATCTTCGATATTGTGGGTGTCGAAAAAGTTCTTGACCGGGTCGTAGTTGGTCGGCGCGGCAATGATAACGAAGTCAGCGTCGGCATAGGCCGCGGCGCCGTCTAACGTAGCCGTCAGGTCAAGCTCCTTTTCGGCAAGATATTTTTCAATATACTCATCCTGAATCGGAGATTTGCGCCGGTTAATGAGCTCAACCTTTTCGGGGACGATGTCAACCGCAGTTACGTGGTTATGCTGAGCCAGCAGAGTGGCAATCGACAGGCCTACGTAGCCCGTTCCCGCCACAGCAATCTTTTTCCTCTCCATAATGAGTTCCGGATGTTGTTCTGATGATTAAACTATTGCTTCCTTGATGGTGTCAACGATGTAGCGCACCTCCTTGTCCGTTACATAAGGGCCGGCGGGCAGGCAGATGCCCACCTTAAACAAGGCCTCGCTGACGCCGTTAACGTAGGCCGGAGCGTTCTTATACACCGGCTGCTTATGCATCGGCTTCCACAGCGGACGCGACTCGGAGTTCGCCTTGTCCAGATAAACGCGCAGAGCCTCAACGTTTTCATTCGGCTGGCAATCCGTTGTCGGACAATTGGTCTGGTGAATAACGCCGGCCGCACCGCCAACCGCACCGGTAACAACCGTTTTATAAGCATTCTCCTGCCCCTTGATGCGCAGCTGGGGATCGAGCAGCGCAGTGCAAAGCCAGAAATTCGACTCGAACTCAGCCGACGGATTGCCGTGCATCGTAATGCCCGGAACATCGCGCAGCAACTCCTCATAGAGCGCCTGCACATGGCGGTGGTGGGCGATATGATCGTCGAGCACCGTCATCTGGCCGCGACCAATGCCGGCGCAGATATTGCTCATGCGATAGTTATAGCCAATGGCCTCATGCTGATAATACGGGTAACTCTCGCGCGCCTGGGTGGCATACCAGAGAATCTTGCGCGCCTTGTCGGCATCGGGGCAAATCAGAGCGCCGCCACCCGAAGTGGTGATCATCTTATTGCCGTTGAACGACAGCACGCCATATTCGCCGAACGTGCCCAGAACCTGGCCCTTGAAACGCGAACCGAAACCCTCGGCAGCGTCCTCGATAACCGGAATGTCATACTTCCGGCCGATTTCCAGAATCCGGTCGATTCTATAAGGCATACCGTAGAGCGCAACCGGCACTATAGCCTTAGGCTTGCGTCCCGTCTTGGCAATGCGGTCAATGATTGCCTCCTCCAGCAGATCAGGATCCATGTTCCACGAATCCCTCTCCGAATCGATAAACACCGGTGTGGCGCCCAGATAAGTGATCGGGTGCGACGAAGCGCAGAACGTAAACGTCTGCACCAGCACCTCATCGCCCGGACCGACACCGCACGCCAGCAGCGACAAATGCACCGCCGCCGTGCCCGCGCTCAGCGCCACGACCTTCTTACTCAGCTTGGTGCCATCCGACGAGTGATTCACGAACTCCTCCAGATCATGCTCGAAGCCATTAACATTAGGGCCAAGGGGCACAACCCAATTCGAGTCGAACGCCTCCTTAACAAACTCCATTTCCTTGCCGCTCATATGAGCCAGACACAACAATATCCGATTCATGGATTTAAGGGTAGATGATTGGTTTCGGAGAATTTAAATGATTTCTCCGGCATAGTTCAATTTCCTGCCAAGGACTGTGCAGAAAATCATTTGGATATCTTTTATGAAAGAATAATTATTCAAGTAGTATAGATTTAACCGCACCTTGTCGGGGAAAATGACCTCATCATTATATTTCTGAGGGTCACGGTGCTTTGCAAGTAATTCTTCCTCGTTGCGATACTTGAGTGAGGCTGGTCCCGTTATCCCCGGGCGAAGATTCAGAACCTCCCGTTTTTCTCCTGTAAGTTGGTCGGCATATCCGGGCACATCTGGCCGTGGACCTACAAAACTCATGTCACCAATAAGAACATTCCATAGCTCAGGCAGCTCGTCCAACTTATATTTTCGTAACGTTGAGCCCAATGGGGTAACGCGACGCTCACCGGCCACTGAGACGGTGGACCCACCATGATTAACTACCATTGTTCGGAACTTATACATGGTGAACACCTTTCCTTTATAGCCGATGCGCTGCTGCTTAAAAATAATCGGCCCGTTAGGCATCTTAAACTGAATCAATAGAGCAACAACCAGCAATACAGGCCACAATACACACAGCCCCACCAGCGCCACCACCCGGTCAAAAACA
>CAZDVP010000180.1:0-2650 GCA_964508865.1 uncultured Bacteroides sp.
GACCGCGTTCGTCGGGATGATAGCTCGGAGCCATATCGAAGTAGAAACGGTTGACGTTGCTGAGAATGAGGGGATAGTTGCCGTCGAGAGCCTGACGCGAGGGAGCGTCGGGCGTGGTAAGCGACTGTGTCCAGCTGTTGATCGAGTAGGCGTTGGGAGCGACTGACTTGGCATAAGCTTCGTCGCGGCCGCATGCCACTTCCTGCCAGCCCGAAACCTTCACGCCCTTGGACTTGAGGTAGTCGGAAACGCGGTTGTTGAACACACCGTGCATGTCGTGGTCGTTGGCTATGCCGTTCTCTTCCTTATACTTGATCACCGAAGGAGCACCACCCCATGCGCCACGGGGAACTTCGTCACCGCCGATATGGATGGCGGGAAGCTCAACACCGGCGCGGGCATAGAGATCGATCACGCCGTCGATGACAGTCTCCATAAACTTGTAGGTCGAAGGCAGCGCGGGGTTCATGACATTGTCGTGGAAGCCCTGAGCCGAAGTGTAGCGCGAAGTGTCGTTATCCTCGATGAGACGCAGCGATGCGTCGCCTGTCGTGCGGTAACGCTTCTCCATAGCCTTGATGGCGGCGCGGGCGTGACCGGGAGACTCAATCTCGGGAAGGACCTTGATGCCGAGGCTGTCGGCATACTGAAGCATTGCGATGAAATCGTCCTGGGTGAAGTAGCCGTTGGCTGTGCCGACTTTCGAGTCGGGGTTGCCGTCGCCGTTGTGGATCTGGACGATGAAATCGGCTTCGTCGGTAGTGTAGCCGCGACGTGCACCCACCTCAACGAGTTCGGGAAGACCGGGAATGTCGAGTCGCCATGCGTCGTCTTCAGAGAAATGGAAGTGGAAATGGTTGAAGCCATAGTGAGCGAGCAGGTCGAGAACACGACGGATCTCAGCTGGCGACTGATGGTTGCGTGCGATATCGATCATCACGCCACGGTAGCGGAAGTCGGGTTCGTCCTCGATGACCACATTGTCGACGGTCGGGCCGGTGAGACCTGCGACGAGGGCTTCGGCACGGCTGCGGGCGGTCTTCATGAACGCGGGAGCGGCTTCTACAACCACTTTGTTATCGGCGATGGTGATGGTGTATTTCTCACCTGCGGTCTCGGGCGCTGCCTTCTCTTCGATAACGAGGTCGGCGACGGTCGACTGACCTTCACCGGCGGTGACTTTCTTGAACGAAGGCACGACGGCAAACTGTCCGGGAGTCTCAGCCTTCAGCGATTCGTTGAAGTCGTAGATATCGCTGCCCGAAGGCATGCGGTCGTTGCCGGGAGTCGAATACAGCTCGGGGCTCGAAGTGATCGAAGCAAAAGTAAAGTTCACTGCTTCGGTGGTGCCGTCGGGGTTCACACGGTGGAAACCGTCGGGAGCGTAACAGATCGATCTGAAATTACCCTTGGTGCGGATCTCTATCACCACGGTGTCGCCCGGCTGAGCCTGACGGAAACGCGGCGACGCGATGCAATAGTAATTGGGCACAAGCTCAATCAGTGTGTCGATCTCGTTGAGCGAACTCATCACACGAGGGAACTGATTGAACGCAAGACGGTCAAAATTCATGTCACCTGTCACGGTGATACGTTGCACATAGTAGTCACCCGATTCGTCGCTTTGGTTGCCGAGAGTCTCCCATGTCACCTGCGTGGGTTTGGGAGCTGTCGAGCATGCGGCAAGCGAAAGAGCCACTACTGCGGCAGAAAATGCACTTGAAAATTTCATTTATTCCGGTTTTAAGGTTAGTATTTTTTGCAAAGATAGCACAAATAATTGCAATAAAATTAGTCCTATATCAAAAAAACTCCGTAAGGCATCAATCTCGCCGCCCGATGAGGCGACGGCTGACTAACGAATACAACGCAGGGAGTATCATCACGGGCGAAGTGACTGCAAATATCATCGCGAAATCACATGGCTCGATACGGCAGACATTGAACATCTCTCCGCCAAGATAGACTATCGCAATCTGACCGACAAGTATCACCGCGAGCGTTCCGAAGAACACCAGACTATGGCGCGCGTCGTGGAAGGCGCTGTGGCCGCTGCCGAAAGCTCGGGCGTTGAACAGGTTCCAGAACTGCAGAGCCACAAAGAATGTGAACATCATCGTCAGATCATAGACCGTCAAAGGCTGTCCGCCCGGCGCAAGCACAAACGACCGGAAATAGGCCGCAAAATCGAAGCCGGAGAGGCTGTCAATGGGGCTGTAGCGGAAATACTGCATGATGCCGTAGAGGAAGGCCGTGAAAAGCAGGCCGACACCTATGATGCGGCGGTACATCGGCTTAGTAATGATGAAATCGCGCGAGCTGCGCGGCTTGTGATTCATCACCTCCTCGCTCGGCGGCAGTGACGCGAGCGCGAGGGCGGCGAAGGTATCCATGATCAGGTTGACCCACAACATCTGCGTCACCGTCAGCGGCGACTCCGCGCCGGTGAACGCGCCTATCACCACAATGAAGCAGGCCACAAGGTTGACTGTGAGCTGAAAGAGTATGAAGCGCTGGATATTCTGATAGAGCGAACGCCCCCACATCACGGCACGGGTGATCGATGCAAACGAGTTGTCGATGATGGTGATGTCGGAGGCCTCCTTGGCCACAGCCGTGCCGTCGCCCATCGACAGTCCGACCTGAGCGG
>CAZDVP010000181.1:0-2607 GCA_964508865.1 uncultured Bacteroides sp.
CGACGTTGATGATGCTCTGGGCCAGCACGGTTGCGGTGGTGGTGCCGTCGCCGGCATCGTCGCCGGTCTTGGAGGCAACTTCCTTCACGAGCTGGGCGCCCATGTTCTGGAAGGGATCGTCGAGTTCCACTTCGCGGGCAACGCTAACGCCGTCCTTGGTGATGTGGGGGGCGCCGAATTTCTTTTCGATAATAACGTTGCGGCCTTTGGGGCCGAGGGTAACCTTAACGGCATCGGCCAGGGCGTCGACGCCTTTTTTGAGCTCTTCGCGAGCTTTTATGTTGAATTGAATGTCTTTAGCCATTATGCTATATTTATGTATTAGTTTAGTTGATTATCAGAGAATAACGGCCAGAACGTCGGACTGGCGCATGATCAGGTATTTTTCGCCTTCGAGTTCGATTTCGGTGCCGGCATATTTGCCGTAGAGCACCTGATCGCCTACTTTCAGGACCATTTCTTCGTCTTTTGAGCCGGCTCCGGCGGCAACAACCTCGCCTTTGAGGGGTTTTTCTTTAGCGGAGTCGGGAATAATGATGCCGGCCACGGTAACTTCTTCAGCAGCAGTGGGCTTAATCACCACGCGGTCAGCTAAGGGTTTGATATTCATAGGTTTTAGCAGTTTGGTTAAAAAGGTTAGTTAAATTTCGGTTATGGACTGTGCCAAAAGCGTGCCTGAACGCACGGACTGACATTTTGTCAGTATCAAAAAAACGCCCGGGCGCCTTTAAAGTTCGAGCAGCCCGGCGGGGAGTTCCATGGTCAGGGTCAGCGACTCGGGGGAAATTTCGGTTATGAAGTCGTCGACGGCGGGAATCAGCCGGCCCCCTACCTGAAAATACCAGGAGCCGGGAGTGAGCTCAACCAGTTCGTCGACGCGGCCGAGCTCGCGGCCGTCGGCCAAAACGGTGTAGCCGACCAAGTCGCCGGCGGTGAGTTCGTCGGAGAGTTCGGCCGGGTCGGCAAAAACGTAGATTGTGTGGCCAACCAGCTGGGCGGCATCGGAGTCGGAGGCAACGTCGTCGAGAGTGAGCAGAACGCTGTCGGCGCCGCGCTGGCGGCAGGCTCCGACGAAAAAGGGCACATCGAGGCCGTCGAGCTCAAGAATGACGCATGCGCCGGGAGCGAAGTCGTCGTCGGGCTCGGCCATGTCGGTGAGCTCCACGTTGAGTTCGCCCTTGATGCCGTGGGTTTTGATAATGGTTCCTACGGCCACTTTAACTTTTCCGGGAGCAAGCATCAGCGACGGCGGCGTTTCTTTTTGCGTTGCTGCTGGTTTTGCTGCTGTTCGCGGGCAATGAAGTCAAAGTCGCGCAACGGCATGCTTTCGGAGTCGATGAGTATATGGCCCTCGGAGAGCTCGGCCAGGTCGGAGTAGACGCGCTTGTCGGTTGCGGCCTCGGGGTTTTCGGCTATGAGGAGCTTTTTCATCTGGCAGGCGAGCAGATAAACGAACTCGTCGCGATCGGGGTTGGAGGGGTCCATGGCCAGGGCGGTGTCGATCATCTTGATGATGTTGATGCCGTAGACGCGCTTGGGGATATAGCTCTGCGGCAGAGGGAGTTTTGCCGGGCGCGACTGAAGGTTTTCGGCGCTGATGACCGGCGCGGGCCAGTCGATGTCGAGTTTGAAGTCGGCCATGATTGCCAGATGATCCCAGAGTTTGGCGCGCCATTCGGGATTGTTGCGCTGCTGGGGGTGGAGCCGGCAAATGGTGTCGATAATCGCGCGAGCGCAGGCATTGCGCTCGTCGCGATTTTCAATAGTCAGGCAGTGGTCGACCATCTGCTGGACATTGCGCCCGTATTCGGGCATGGCCAGCGATGATTTCATGGTGTTATACTGCAACATATCGGGCAATTACATATTCATGCCGCCATCGACCTGAATAACCTGGCCGGTAACGTAGCTCGACATGTCGGAGGCGAGGAAGGTTGCAACGTCGGCGATATCTTCGGGTTTGCCGCCGCGACGCAGGGGAATTTTGGTGCACCATTCCTGGCGAACTGCTTCGGGCAGGGCGGCTGTCATTGCGGTTTCAATGAAGCCGGGGGCGATTGCGTTGGCGCGGATGCCGCGGCTGCCGACTTCCTGGGCAATCGACTTGGCCAGGGCGATGAGGCCGGCCTTCGACGAAGCGTAGTTGCACTGACCGGCATTGCCATGAACGCCAACAACCGATGCCATGTTGATAATCGAGCCGCCGCGCTGTTTCATCATAACGGGAACAACGGCCTTGCAGAAGTTAAAGGCGCTCTTGAGGTTAACGGTGATAACGGCGTCCCACTGCTGCTCGGTCATGCGCATCAGAAGGCCGTCTTTAGTAATACCGGCGTTGTTTACCAGAATGTCGATGCGGCCAAAGTCTTTAACAACCTGGGCAACAACCTGCTGGGTCTGCTCAAAATCAGCAGCGTTCGAGGCATAGGCTTCAACCTTTACGCCCAGAGCGGCGATTTCAGCTTTGGTTGCTTCGCCGTTTTCGTCGATCACAAGGTCGGTGAAAGCGATATTTGCGCCCTCCTGGGCAAAACGGATAGCCAGAGCTTTGCCGATGCCGCGGGCGGCGCCGGTGATGAGAGCGGTTTTTCCTTCGAGAAGTTTCAT
>CAZDVP010000182.1:0-2598 GCA_964508865.1 uncultured Bacteroides sp.
TTTTACTGAGCTGCACTGAGAGATTCACAAAGGACTCGTGACATATTCACCTCAACTGCATTGCCGATAAATTTCTTCTGTTCACATTTGGTGCCGATGAGCACATAGTCTTCTGGGAAGCCCATGATTTTCTTCAGTTCATCAACTTTCAACATTCGCATCTTGATGTCAATGATACCGTACATAGCCATAAATTCTTTGATTTTTATAGTCATCGGGCTGTCAGTATCATAGACTTCAATTCCTATCTCACCAGTCTCCGTTGTTATAAGATATGGAGGACGTTTGTCCATTCTGGCGATTAAGGTAAAACATGGGTCTTCGATTGAACGACCGGCACAAGCAAACTGTGGGTTCATCAGATAATGCCATTTCCGGTTGGCTGTAATGACCCGTGATGGTTCGTCCACAGATGCCCCTACATTACCAAAGTTCGTGTCCATTATCCAAGGCCGCTCAACAGATATTAAATTCTGCTTGGGGTTTGTGGTTATAGAACCTGCAACAGTATCTACCGATGTCGGTCTGCCATTCCCATATTGATTGTCAAGAAAATGACAGTCAACAAGTGCAAGCCTGTCTTTGCAAGTCAATGTTGGAGCAGGATCATCTATGCTACGGTTATACCCGTGCCCATAATGAACTGACACAAACGCATGGTGGTCTACACAAGTTATTGCTCCAGCCGGTTCCTCAATCGAAACATTCTTGCTTTCAGGATGACCACTGAATTGTTTCGATAGGAAGGAAACATGAGCAATACCAAGACGATTCTGGGTAGCAACCACAGGGCAAGGATCATCAATGCCAGGGGCCTTATAACGACCATTGGCACCCATAGAATTGTATTTGATAAGGAAAGCCTCTTTGCCACCAGCTACAAACTTTATAAGGCCGGCATAGATTCGTTCAAGAGTTCTTTCGGCGAGTGGTTTCTCTCTGAAGATTGATTTACCATAGTCATCGAGGTCCAGAACATCTTTGACCGGCTTCAATGGCTTCATAGAGGCATCAGATTTGCTATGTGTGGGCTTCGGGAACACAATCGGCAATCCAATCTTGGCAAAGATACCAAAGAACCGTTTGCGGCTTGTATATACCCCGTAATTGGCCGAATTGAGGATGCGATGCTGGAAGTCGTAACCGTAAGCCTTTACGTTGTTCACCCAGCGAAGATAACTCTTGCCCTTATCTGAGGAGATTGGATGGCCGTTTTCGTCGATTTCACCCCAACTCATAAATTCCTCTACATTCTCAATCTGAATGTAATCCGGATCAAGAGCTTCGATATATCGAAATAAATGTTCTGCAAGAGTCCGGCTGTCTGCATCTCGTGGTTGACCGCCTTTAGCCTTAGAGAAATTGGTACACTCCAGTGAGGCCCACAAAACTAATTTTGCATTAGGATTTTCAGTACGCTCCCTGGTGGCGCGTTCTATGAGAGGTTCCAGATTTAGAGTACGAATGTCCTCAGTAAAATGAAGTGCATCCGGATGGTTTGAAGCGTGAGATGCTATTGCATTTGCATCGTGATTTACGCAAGCTATAACTTTTGCGCATCGCTTACCGTTGATTTGTGCGGAGTTAACGCCGGTGGATGTTCCGCCAGCTCCGCAAAACAAATCGACATAGAGTAGATTCATTATTATTGCTTTCCATTGTCATAATACTTTTGAAGATGTACGGAATCAATTTGGATTAAATCTCCCAACCTACATACTGATTGTATTTCGGTTTGAGATCAAAATTTCGTGGATTTTTCATCCAACGACGTAAAGAGCGGTGCTGGAGGCTCTTCATCCGCCGATGAACACCGGCTTTTGATTTCCAATGCCTCCAGGCACCTTTCCCTTGTTCAATTTTTGGAGATAGTTTCATTACTCAGATACAAGTTCCCAGTCTGTTGCGAACACATCAGCAATTGACGGAACCCAGCTGTCGGCACGACCAGTCTCAGGATTATAGATGAGACACTGGCAAGTATAGTCAATGTGGTTTCCGTGAGCGAGAATGAGACGCTTTGCTTCGGCAGGAAGAGATTGCATATTCGGGATGATTTCCGATGTGATGTGAGCCGGCACCTGTTTGAACACCATCAGACCTTTGCCGTTCCAGCCATTGCGACGAATGGCAAAGCCATCACGAAGCAGAGGAAGAATCTGTTCAAACGAAAGTCCATACGGCATACAATCTACGCCGCCCTCCATACAGGATTGACGAAGATCGAGAAGATTGTTATATGCGCACATTGTTTGAAGTTGCGCCAGCAACATTGCGCGAGTGCCAAGGGGCAATGCCTGATAATCTTTACCCTCGTTCTGATTGTGGATAAACTGACCGAGTTTCATGCAACGTTCCCTAAGTTCCGCGCACTCAATGTTAACTCGGTCGAGGGGAGTTTCAGACACCTTATAGGATGCCTCAAAAGTTTCTGCCGGAGACCAGGACTCATATCCATCCGGGTAAACTACATGATAACCTTTGTTGTCAGAATATTCCTCAACGTAGGTGTTTTCACGGATTAAGCCACGCTCGTGTGCTTCTCCGTAGGTCATAGGCTCTGCTTGGAGAGTCTTTGTTCCTGTGTACTGTTTCATT
>CAZDVP010000183.1:0-2591 GCA_964508865.1 uncultured Bacteroides sp.
CAACGGCCAATGGAAATGCGTTGCCAAAGCCTACAACCAAAACTCCAACACCATTTCAACTTCAGCCAATTAAACTATTCCGGTTCAACCTCTTCAAGTTCATCAGTAATACCTATTAAGCGACGTCCCCTCCTCCGAAGAGTACAATATGGTATGTAATATAAGCCCAGAGGCCACCTAACACTGATTGTTAGGCGGCCTCTGGGGGATGCGGGAGGGGGTTAGTCGCGGCGGGGGGTGCGGGGACCGCGGTCTTCGCGCGGGCGACGGTCGTCGCGGTCGCGACGTTCGCGGCGCTCGCCACGTTCGCCGCCTTCGCCACGCGGGCGACGGGGTTCGCGCGGACGTTCAACCCAGCCTTCGGGCTTGGGCTGCAGAGCGCGCATCGAAAGGCGGTATTTGCCGGTCTTTTTGTCGATTTCAATGAGTTTAACGGTTACTTCGTCGCCTTCTTTGAGGCCGCTGGCTTCCATGTCGGGGATGCGGTCCCAAGAGATTTCGGAGATGTGGAGCAGGCCGTCGCGGTTGGGCATGAACTGCACGAATGCGCCGAAGTCTTGAATGGTCATTACCTTACCGGTGTAAACTTCGCCTTCTTCGGGTTGGGCAACGATAGCCTTAATCATGTCGAGGGCGCGGTCGATGGCATCCTTGTTGGGGGCAGCGACTTCGATGTGGCCTTCGTTGTCGATTTCGTCGATAGAAACGATTGCACCGCTCTGTTCCTGAATGCCCTGGATAACCTTTCCGCCCGGGCCGATAACGGCGCCGATGAGGTCTTTGGGAATGGTCATGGTTACGATGCGGGGCACGTTGGGTTTATAGTCTTCGCGGGGAGCGGGAATGGTTTCGTTGATGATGTTGAGGATGTGGAGGCGACCGTCGCGGGCCTGCATGAGGGCTTTTTCGAGGATTTCGTAGCTGAGGCCGTCGCACTTGATGTCCATCTGGGTTGCGGTGATGCCGTTGGTGGTGCCGGTAACTTTGAAGTCCATGTCGCCCAGGTGGTCTTCGTCGCCGAGAATGTCGGAGAGCACAGCCCATTTCTGGCCGTCGGAAATGAGGCCCATTGCAATGCCGGCCACGGGGCGGGTCATTTTGACGCCGGCGTCGAGCAGGGCGAGGGTGCCGGCGCAAACGGTTGCCATGGAGCTGGAGCCGTTGGATTCAAGAATGTCGGAAACAACGCGGGTAACGTAGGGGAAATCCTTGGGGAGCATGGATTTCAGGGCGCGGTGGGCGAGGTTGCCGTGGCCGATTTCGCGGCGCGAGGTGCCGCGGGGTGCGCGTGCTTCGCCGGTTGAGAAGGGGGGGAAGTTATAGTGGAGCAGGAAGCGCTCTTTGCTCTGGTCGAGCACTTCGTCAACGATTTTTTCGTCGAGCTTGGTGCCGAGGGTAACGGTTGCGAGGCTCTGGGTTTCGCCGCGGGTGAACACTGCGGATCCGTGGGGGCCGGGCAGGTAGTTGACTTCGCACCAGATGGGGCGGATTTCGGTTGTTTTGCGGCCGTCGAGGCGAATGCCTTCGTCGAGCACGCAGCGGCGCATGGCTTCTTTTTCAACGTCGTGGTAGTAGCGCTTAACCAGCGGGGCTTTTTCTTCCTGTTCTTCTTCGGGAATGGCGGCAATGTAGTCGTCGCAAATCTTGGCGAAGGATTCGGCGCGCCAGTGCTTGTCGGCGCAGCCCTGTTTGGCAATGGCGTAGGCTTTGTCGTAGCATTTTTCGCGCACGTCCTTGCGGAGTTCTTCGTCGTTGACTTCGTGGCAGTATTCGCGCTTGGCGTTGTTGACCTCTGCGGCGAGTTCCTGCTGGGCGATGCACTGAACCTTAATGGCTTCGTGGGCTGCCTTGAGAGCGTCGAGGAGCACCTGTTCGGACACTTCCTGCATTTCGCCTTCAACCATCATGATGTTATCGTAGGTTGCACCGACCATGAGTTCGAGGTCGGCGTTCTGCATCTGTTCGAAGGTGGGGTTGATAACGAATTCGCCGTTGATGCGGGCAACGCGAACTTCGGAAATGGGGCCCTGGAAGGGAATGTCGCTGACGGTCAGGGCAGCCGATGCGGCCAGGCCGGCCAGCGCGTCGGGGGCGTCGACGCCGTCGGCGCTATACATGGTTACCTGAACGATGGTGTCGGCATGGTAGTTGTCGGGGAAGAGAGGACGGAGCACGCGGTCAATCAGGCGGGCGGTCAGGATTTCATAGTCGGAGGCGCGGCCTTCGCGCTTGAGGAAGCCGCCGGGAAAACGGCCGTTAGCGGAGAATTTTTCTTTGTACTCAACGGTCAGAGGCATGAAGTCAACGCCCTCGCCGGCTTCCTTGGCGGAAACCACAGTTGCGAGAATCATGGTGTTGCCCATGCGCAGTTCAACTGCTCCATCTGCCTGCTTGGCGAGTTTCCCGGTTTCGAGGGTGATTTCGCGGCCATCGGGCAGGGTGATGGTTTTTTTGATTGGATTCATTTTAAAATTTAGATGTTATAACACTTCTGATTATCTGCGCAAAGGTACGAAAAATTTTTCATTCCTGCAAACCGGCGTGGGCGAGGTAGATGGTGCAGACGCCGAGGGTTAGCGGGCGGAAGGTGG
>CAZDVP010000184.1:0-2530 GCA_964508865.1 uncultured Bacteroides sp.
CGCCGAGGTCGGTGGTGAAAGAAGCGGTGGGGGTTACTTCGTTTTCGTCAACAGCAAGCTGGTCAACGATGATTGCTTTTACGCGATCTGCAATTTCAGACATAGTTGTGAATTATTAAATGGTTGGATAATTTACTCAATATCGGGTGCAAAGTAACAAAATTTCCCTGAGATATGAAAGTTTTTTGCCAAAAAAGTGATTTTTTGCCACAAAGTTCTTCCAAATGTCGGGTTAGAGGTCCCGGTAGCGGGAGCGGATGTCGGCCAGGTGGGAGAGCAGGCGGTAGCGGGTGGTGTCGGGCAGTTCGCTCATGTGGAGGAACAGGTCGGTTCCGAGGCGCTTGAGGTGTTTGCGGTCGGCGGCCACGCGGTCGGTTTTGTCGGAGAGCTGGCGCTTGGTTTTGGCAACCTGGGCGGTGTCGCCGCCGTCGATTGCTTTGGCGTGGGCGCGGTGGTAGGGCTCGAGTTCGTCGAGGGTGCGGTCGAGCGCCGCGCAGTAGAAGCTGACCATTTCGGAATATTCCTGAGCCGAAACGGTTTCGGCGTCTTCAATGCGGTCGGCATATTTGGCGGCGCGCCGGTTGTCGGACCATGCGCCGGAGCAGGCTGCGGCCAGCAGTAGCATCAGGGCCGCGGCCGTCAGGGTTAGTGTGTGTTTCATTTTGCCTGAATTCGGATTTTGAAGTTAATGGGTTCGTTGGGCACTGCATATTCGGGCATGGTCTGCACGTCGAAGCCGCACGAGCCGTTGCCGAGGCCGCGCATGGCGCCGTCGAGCTGCAGAACGGTGTAGGGGCGCGAGGTGAGCTCCCACATGTGTTGGGCGTCGCGCAGGTCAACGTCGGTCCAGGGCAGGGCCGAGAAGCTGACGTTGCCTTCGGTGGAAATGATGATTCCGCGGCCGGTTTCGGGGTCGGTGAAGGTTGCCTGGCGCAGGCCCTCGCGGTTGCCGGTGCTTTGGGGTTTGACGTAGGTTTCGCCGGAGGTTGCGGGGGTGGTCGAGTAGCGGCCCAGGGGCGCGCCGTCGAGGCGGTCGTTGGCGTTGCTCAGGGGGCCGTGGGCGTAGTAGTCGATAACCGAAAGGGTTGAGTCGATGCCCATGGCTATGCCGGCGCGGCGCAGGTCGGCGCTATGGGGGGTAATGGTCACGTCGATGTCGAGAATGCCCTGGGGGTAGACGGTGTAGACTATGCGCTGGTCGGCCAGAGTGCCGGTGCGTTCGGTGGTGAAGATTTCGGCGCCCGAAAGTGAGGTGACTTCGGTTCTGGCTTCGGGGGAGAGGCCGTTGTCGGTAACGTTGTAGTTGCGCTCGTTTTCAATCCAGCGGAAGTTGTTGAATTCGGGGCCCTGGCCGGTTGCCAGAATGGGCTGGCCGTTGAGCGAGAATTCGAGCAGGCGGCCGGTGGTGGTGTCGAAGGCGGCCTTGACTGCGGGCGACTGAACGATAACGATGTTGCCGGCGCGATCCTGGGTCATGGCTCCCCGGGCTTTGACCGGCGCCAACGGGGCGCGGTCGCTGAGAAGGAACTGCTTGAAGGCGACTTCGTGGCCGGCGGAGGCATAGGAGGCGTCGGCGCGCAGGGTAACGCTCAGGTTCAGCGCGGCTTCCTGGCCGGCCTTGAGTTTGGGCAGTTTAATGGTGAGCTCGGCGCTTTGGCCGGGAGCCACGGAGGGGAGCGCCAGGGTTTTGGACTTGACGGGGTGGCCGTCGGCCAGCAGGGTCCACGTCAGGTTGAATTCGTTGAGGTTGGTGAAGTCGTAGGCGTTGCGCAGGTAGAGTTTGGCGGTTGAGCCATTGACCGTCAAGGAGTCGAACTTGACCCACTGGTGAACGGCCTTGAGCTCGGCCAGTTTGGCCGACGGGTTGCGTTCGGGGCCCACAACGCCGTTGGAGCAGAAGTTGCCCTGGTGGGGGCCGGGGTAGTCATAGCCGGTGGTTATGCGGCGAATGCCCTGTTTGAGCAGCTGGGGATCGTAGATAGCCTGGTCGACCCAGTCCCACACGCAGCCGCCAATGGTTGCGTCGGAGGCTTCGATAATGTCCCAGTATTCGCGGTAGTTGCCAACGGCTTCGCCCATTGCGTGGGCATATTCGCAAATAAACATCGGTTTGTCCTTGCCGGAGGTGTTGGCGTGCATCCAGGCCTGGCCGGGATACATTTTTGAGTAGAAGTCGCTGAAGCGTCGGCCGCCGTAGTCGCCGCCGTCGCGGGTGCCTTCGTAGTGAATCGGGCGGGTGTCGAGCTTGCGGGCTTCTTCATAGCAGTATTCAAAGTTGGAGCCGCCGCCGGCTTCGTTGCCGAGGCTCCACATGATAACGCTGGGGTGGTTGCGGTCGCGGGTAACCAGGCGCGTAATGCGGTCAACGAAGGCGGGAATCCACGATTCCTTGTCGGAAATCGACTGGTTGGCGTGGTCCTCGAGGTCGGCCTCGTCGCAAACGTAAATGCCATAGTAGTCGGCCATGGCCATCAGGCGGGCGTCGTTGGGATAGTGGCTGGTGCGCAGGGTGTTGATGTTGTTTTGCTTG
>CAZDVP010000185.1:0-2521 GCA_964508865.1 uncultured Bacteroides sp.
CCATGTCGGACAGGGGCGCGAGGCGGCGGGCTGCGAAGGCGAGCGCCAGGGCCATGAGGGTTATCACGACGTAGGCTATGGCTGCGGAGTGAAACATGTTGCCAAGCCCGACAAGCGGCGCAACCACGGCCGCGAAGGCATATTTTACAAGGCTCAACACTGCTGAGGCTGTGCCCGCTTCATTGCGGCCGACCTCCATTGAAAGAGTGTTGGCGCTGGAAAAAATCATGCCCGAGCAGAGCAGCATCGAAACGGTGAATACCTCGTAGAGAACAAACGCCGACTCGGTCCACATAACTGCCGCACACGCACACGCGAACACGAACATGCCGACGCAGCCGGCAACCATTGCCTGCTTGAGCACCTTGAAGCGCAACGCCAGAGTGGAGCCCAGCCCCATGGCAAGCGCGTTTCCGCCGAAAATCAGCCCGAAGGTCAGGGCGCTGAAGCCATAGTGGTCCTGAATAATAAACGGTGCGGACGAAATGTAGGCGTAAAGCAGCCCGATAGCGACGGCTTTGATGGTCACATAAATCATAAACCGCTTGTTGACAATCAGAACCTTATAGGCGCGCAAATAGTCGCGCAACGAGCGGGTCTGCAAGCGCCGCTGCGGCGCCAGGGTTTCTTTATAGTGAAGGGTCCAGAGGGTCATAATGACTCCGATAACGAGCAGCACGATGAAGATGCCGCGCCATCCAACGCTCTTGGCCATTACGCCGCCGGCAACCGGGCCCAAAGCAGGGGCAACGCCGTTAATCGCGCCCATGATGGCCATTACGGCGGCAAGACGGCGACCCATATAAACGTCGGCCGGAATCGAAGTTGAAAGCACCATGGCCCCCCCGGCGCCCAGCCCCTGGAAGAACCTGCAGCCTATGAACCAGCCGATCGTGTGCGACATGATGGCCAGAACAGTTGCCGCGACAAATACCACCAGCGAAATCAGCAAAACCGGCTTGCGGCCATAGCGGTCGCTGGCCGAGCCCCAGACCACCGAGCCGACGCCCATGCCGGCCATGGCCATCGATATGCCCATCTGGGTCATCGAGGCGGTTGTGTGGAACTGGCGCATCATTGCGGGCATCGTTGGCAGATACATGTCGTTGACCAGCGACGAAAACGCCCCGATAATGGCCAGGAACGTTACGAACAAAGCAAAATTCCGCGGAGCGGAAGCTGATTGAGGGGGATTTGCAGGCATAATAAAAAGAGATGTTTCGGTTAAGAAACACCTCCGGCGCGAACAAGGTTCGTTGAAATCACACTGAAAAAAATCAGAGGGGGCGGCCGGGTTATAAGCCGGGTTATGTCGCCGCGGTCGTTATCGCCCGAAAGCGAACGGCCGCAGCGGTCCGTCATTTATCTGACGCAGTCTACCCCCCGGCAGCGGGCGAGTAACCCTTAATTGCCGGTATACTTGACCTTGCAACCCATAAGGCGTGCGGCAGCCAATGTTGCCATCGGCCCCGGTGGGCTCTTACCCCACCTTTTCACCCTTACCCGGCGGCGCGTTGTCCGCCGGGCGGTTATTTTCTGTCACGCTACTCTGCCGTTATTTATTCCGACAGCTACCCGTTAGATAATATGGCACTCTATGTTGCCCGGACTTTCCTCGCGCCGAACCAGGCGGCGCGCGACGGACCGCCCGGCGGCCCTCCTCTGAGGTTCTTTCCGATTAGTAGTTGCGGGCAAAAATCACGCGGCGCTTCGAGGGCTTGCCGGTGAGCATGTCAACGCCCTCTTCCTCGGGAGCATCCAGGGGTATGCAGCGGATTGTTGCCTTGGTTTCCTCCTTGATGCGCTCTTCGGTTTCGGGGGTGCCGTCCCAGTGAGCCAGAATGAAGCCGCCCTTGTCGAGCTGAGCCTTGAATTCTTCGTAGGTGTCGACCTTGTAGGTCATTGCCTCGCGCTGCTTCAGGGCTTTCTGATAGATATTATCCTGAATCTCTTCGAGCAGGGCCGGAATGCGTTCGGTAATGGTGTCGAGGCGGTCAATTTCTTTTTCCAGAGTGTCGCGGCGCATAACCTCAACGGTGCCGTTCTCGAGGTCGCGGGCGCCGATTGCCAGGCGCACGGGCACACCCTTGAGCTCATAGTCGGCAAACTTGAAGCCGGGGCGGCGGTTGTCGGCGTCGTCATACTTAACCGAAATGCCTTTGGCGCGCAGGGCCTCAACAATGGGCAGCACCTTGTCGGTCACTGCCTGACGCTGCTCGTCGTTCTTGTAGATCGGAACGATAACAACCTGAATCGGGGCCAGGTGGGGCGGCAGAACGAGGCCGTTGTCGTCGGAGTGAGTCATAATCAGCGCGCCCATCAGGCGGGTTGAAACGCCCCATGAGGTTGCCCACACGTATTCGAGCTCGTTCTGCTTGTTGACGAACTTAACGTCGAACGCCTTGGCGAAGTTCTGGCCCAGGAAGTGCGAGGTGCCGCTCTGCAGGGCTTTGCCGTCCTGCATCATGGCCTCGATGGTGTAGGTTTCCAGCGCGCCGGCAAAACGCTCGTTGGCGGTCTT